>JALEGO010000305.1 GCA_022763165.1 Flavobacteriales bacterium | reverse complement strand
CATTGCGTTTCCGGTACCGGTATTATCCACTCGAACGATTTCATCGCCATTCGCACTTATGTTGTCTCGAACGTTAAGAAGACTTAAAGGGCTGGTACTTCCAATCCCCACGTTGCCATCGGTTCGAATTACAAATTCATTTCCACTGCCATTGGTGATATTCTCACCACTTGCGCTAGAATTGTAATAGCCAATTGAGAAAATATTATTTGAACTTCCAGCACGATGCTGCATAATCCAATGCCTGCCATCATTTGAAGCTTGCTGATTTGACAAGACGATGGCACTTCCTACATTGCCTACGTTACTGGCAGCGATTTGAAGTACTGCATCATCATCACTTTCAATAATTGAAGTTCGATGTGTAGCAATGTCCAAATGCAGATTAGAAACTGGATCATCATTTACATGTAGTTTGCCGTTGACAGTTGATGTTCCGATGCCTACATTTCCGCTATTCTGGATTCTCATTTTTTCGGACCAAGATGATCCGGTGCCTATTATTATAGGATGATCAGTTCTGGTATTTAAGAAAAGTCCAGATTCTAGGAATGGTGAAGCACTTCCCGTTCCATGATTTACAATCATTTGCCCTGCAACCGAGCCATTTCCAGCATTTGTAGAATATCCCGCAAGGTTGAAACCAGATCCTGATGGATCAGTCGGATTAATGTTTCTAACAAGAACCGCTGGCCCATTACCGTTACTTGAGTTTTCTTCAATTGTAAATCTGAATTGAGGTGTCGTAGTTCCAATACCAACGTTACCACTTACACTAGAATAGATATCGTTTCCAGAAATAGTCCAATCTCCATCTAGGCCAACTGATGCGGGTGCTGTCCAAGTACCTGTTCCATTAGCATCTGATACCATAACATAGCCATTAGCTTCGTTGCCATCCACCATGCGGATAGAACCTTCTACGTGTAATTGTTCAGCAGGGGTTGCGGTGGCAATGCCAACATTTCCAGTCCCTGTGATTAGGGCATTTCCACCAAGTGTATTACTAAAGTTCGCCCCCCTTGTTGTGGCATTTAATTGTTGTCCAGAAACACTTACAATATTAGATGGCCCAGCAGTAAAAAATGTACCGATACCAGTGCTTCTCATTCTAAAAGTGTTGTTTGCACTGGTCTCCATGAAAACCTCTCCGGTAAATGAAGGGCTTGTTTGTTGAATATCTCCGTGAACATGAAGTTTGTCGGCTGGTGAAGTAGTGCCAATACCTACGTTTCCGTTCGCATCAATTCGCATTCTTTCGCCAGCAGCAGTATAAAATCTCATATGATCATCATTGTTGTCATAGCCAACAATTCCATAATTACCTGTAGATCCATCAGAAAACAGAATATCTGCAGAAGTTGTGTTCGAAGATTGCAATTCTAAATAAAATTGGCCATTATGTTCGATAAAGGCTTTGGTGGTTGTTCCTACTCCTCTAGGACTACCATTGTTCGTTCCTTGAATGTGAAAATCAGCTTCAGGGGCTGTGGTTCCAATACCCAAATTTCCAGCGTAATAACCGCCTCCTAGCCCATCCACAGACCATAGTGTGGCTGTGCCTTGATTTCCATTTTCTCTTAAAAATAATACATTGGAAGTCTGGCCGTTACCAGGTCTCCATTGAAAAGTCCTATTCCCACTTCCATTTCCGTTCCATAAGAAATCACCGTTAACATCTAGTTCCATTCGTGGATTTGAAGCTGTCCAAAATTGCCAGGATTGAGAACCTGCAGCGTGAACTTTTGTGTCATATTCAATCCAAGCTGAAGAACTATTCCCATTACCATAATACCTTCTACCCATATCGATACTTACATCTCCTCCACTTAAATCAAGTAAGGTACTAGGCGAGGTCGTTCCTATACCTACATTACCTCCAGACAAAACTCTTAACCTCTCAGCATTATTCGTTTTTAAAACAAAATCTTGTCCATCCGTAGTTCCCAAAAAGTCTGTGCCAGGCGTTGTACCTGTATTTCCTGCCAAATTCCAACCTGTGGAGTTTGCTGTTGTGACCTCCTGCTCCCAAACCGGAGAGGCTGTAGTTCCAGTGTTTACATATACAGCATCTATGTCTGTATCATAAACCAACATTCCAGTTTGTGGATTAGAAATAGCATTTCTTTGTACAGTCGTCATTCTCGGAATCAGCAAACCTTTGGTCGTTGACTTGATATCAAGAATGGCGCTTGCGTCTGGAGCTGAACCATCTTCGTTGATACCAACGGATTGGGGATGTGCTATAGCACTTAATAAACAAAGAGATATCAGTATACTAATTTTAGATACATTCATGATTTAAATATTCTTTACTGACGAAGATTATAACCTGGTAGCCAAGTTAAGAAAAAAAGGTTGGTGATTTTTTAAGGTAATCTGGAATTTCTAAAGATGAATTGTTGATAAAACTGAATTGAAAAACTTGTTGCTAGGATGGGTAAAACGTAGATCTGATATCATATGTGAGAATTTGAATTGACTCTGGTATACGTAAATAAGGGTAAAAGGTTTTTGGTAGTTTGGTTGAGCAGATAACCAGTTTAAGTGATTGAGTTTAAAAGTACATTAAAAGATAGGGTCAAAAGCTCGAGTAATTATCTGAAATGGTCATGGACTTGTTATTCAAGCAAAAACAGATAGGAATGAATGAGGGAGAACCCACCCCGGCTTTCAGCCACCCCTCCAAGGAGGGGAAAACAATAAAGGGAGATAAGATAGCAAATTGATAGTTTTTTTAAGATAAACGATCTGGTTCAGTGAGAATTGGGTCTTTTAGGATAAAAAAGCTGGACGTTGAAAGTTTTAAGATTTCCAAAAAGCAATACTCTTAAAACTTCCAATACGCTCCTACACTTGGCATAAAAGGCAATTGATTGACTCTCTCAAAGTTCACTCTATCGAAATAGAATATGTTCTCTCTGTTGTAAGCATTGGTAACACTTACACTAGTCTCTAACTCAGAATTTTCTCCGAAGTAAAACTTTCTTTTGAGTGTTAAATCCAATCTGTGATAATAGGGGAGTCTACCATTGTTGATATCGCCATAAGAAATACCGATATCACCATTTTCACTTGTATAGTCAGTATTGATGCCATCAAGGAAGTCTAA
The DNA here is from genome assembly GCA_022763165.1 of Flavobacteriales bacterium. Taxonomy (GTDB): domain Bacteria; phylum Bacteroidota; class Bacteroidia; order Flavobacteriales_G; family JALEGO01; genus JALEGO01. The sequence continues at coordinate 3,696 of JALEGO010000305.1, read as the reverse complement.
TTGTTCGTAGTAACCTTGGGTTTGTGTAAAAGGAAACCCAGAACCGAGATTCCATCTGGCGCTTGCCTCCCAATTAAGATCTTCACCGAAAGTCAAGGAAGCAACGAAATTTACATTGTGTCTTCTATCAAAAATTGGATGATATTCTTGGATGCCATCATATCGATTTACAACTCCAATGCTGTATACAGCCCAAATATAAAGTTGCTTATAATCATACTTTAATACAAAGTCAAGGCCCATCGCATCTCCTGTTTCCACAATGAAATCTTTTTTCAATAAATCGGGACGATTGATATTTTCTACATTATCATCAAAGATTTTGTTTCGATTAATATTAGAAAGTTGGGTAAACTGCTTTAAATACCCTTCAACATTAAGGTTGAGTCTTTTTGATATATCGTACTCCACTCCTACGATAAAGTGATTGGCTTTTTGAAGCTCATGAGTTCTTAATCTTGATGTACCATCAACATTATATACAGTGTCCTGTAAATTTTCAGGTCCGGAAAGAAATCCATAAAATAGATTCACGACATCTCGATCACTGTTTGCCGAGATCAAGTTTTGAGAATAAACGCCAGCGGCAAACTTCAAACGAATATCTTCAGAAAGGTTGTACTTAATACCCAATCTTGGTTCAGGTGAAAATGTAGCGAGAGAGGCGTAAAAATGAGCTCTAAAACTTGGGTCAAATACCAAATTTCCATAGTTCCAACGGTATTTTACAAAACCTGCTATTTCTGTGGTAGAGGCCTCTTGTGATATTTGTCTATCCAGACTGTTAAAGAAGTCAAAATCTGTTGAAAAACCTAAAACTTCGAACCCATATTTCAGTTCATCATCACCGTTAAAGTAAGTGAAGTCTATTCCAGCGTTAAAACCCTCGATAGAGCTAGAACGAGCATTTCTGTTGGCCTCTTCAAGCGATACTTTGTAGCTTGAATAGGCCACATTACCTTCAACAAGAACTTGTGAGCCTTCAGGCAATAAAACAAAGTTTGTTCCTCCACCAACAGCGTCCCATTGTAGGTCAGAAATTGATCTCCAATTTACTCTATCTCTGTAATTGAAACCAAAAATATTGGCTTTACTTCCTGTTGCACCATTAAATGAAATTTTTCCATATAAATCAGTAAAATTAAATGGCAATCCAGCTGTATCGATGTATGAATAGAATAACTTAGAGGATTGGTCTAGATATGAAGTTTTCCCAGATAGAATAAAGGATGATGAACTCCCTCCAATTTCTTGTTCCTTTTTTAATGGGCCTTCAATCAGTGCTTTTGCACCAAAGGTGTTAGCTCCTATTTTTCCTGAAATCCTTCTTTTGTTTCCATCTCGAGTTGTGATATCCATAACTGAGGAAATTCGACCACCGTATTCTGCATTAAATCCTCCTGTGTATATATCTGCATTTCTCATGATATCTGTATCAAAAACTGAGAAAAGACCAATTGTATGGAATGGATTGTAAACAATCATACCATCGAGCAGTACTTTGTTTTGTATGGGAGAGCCTCCTCTAATATAGAGCTGCCCACCTTGATCACCAGTGAAAACGACACCAGGTAAAACCTGCAAGTATTGCGCAATATCAGCTTCGCCACCGACCATAGGCAAGGCGTTGATTTCTTTCGGTGTGATTTTTACAACGGACATCTTCACCTCGGTTTGGGCTTCTTGTTTTTCTGCAGATACATCAAAGATGTTCAGTTCGACTGAGCTTTTTTCCAGGTAAAGCTTTCTTGTTAATACCTGAAGTGGTTTCAATGAGATTTTTTCGGAGAGCGTATCAAACCCTAAAAATGAAACAGTTAGCTCGTAATCTCCTGGAGGGACTTTTGAAATTGCGTAATAGCCATTTACATCTGTGGCTGCACCATATCCTGTTCCTTTTAAGTAAACATTCGTAAAGATCACAGGTTCTCCCGTTTCTGAGTCATATACGAAACCTCTTACAGAGGCATCCTGTGATTTAGAAGTCAAAGCAAAGAGGACGCATATTACAACAAAAAGTAGTCTTTGAAGCATATTGTGAGATTAAAAGGCAAATGTGCAATAATTAAATTTCTAAAGCATGTTAAAAATTGTAAATGGCGCCTTTTTTACGATGAGCGGTAATGGCGCACTAAAATATTTTGATATTGGGGCTTTGTGCTAGTTCAATTGTGTTTCTCCCATCTTCAATATGAGATCGAATTCATCAGGAGTAACTGGAGAAACAGACAGTCTTCCAATTTTAACAAGTTTCATTTCAGCAAGTTCCGGTGTTGCTTTTATGTCTTTTAAGGTGACTGTCTTTTTAAAGGTAGCTACCGGCTCGATATCCACTGCGCTCCATTTATCATCATCAGTTGTAGGGTCCTGATAAGCTTCTTTGATTACTCTGCTGCAACCAACAATTTCTTTTCCTTCATTGCTGTGATAATAGAGTACTAAATCACCTTTTTTCATGTCTCGCATGTGGTTTCTTGCAGCATAATTTCTCACACCATCCCAATAGGTCCATTTGTCTTTCAATAAATCATCCCAGGAATACTTATAAGGTTCTGATTTGACTAGCCAATAGTTCATTTTCGATAAGTTTTCCCAAACTTAATAAAGATTTCTTTACACTAAAGTTTTAAATGGTAAGGTGGATTCCGAATGGAGTTCAGAATGACGTTGGGCGGATAGTGTTTGATAGTTTAAAAAACCTATTTATTTAATAGTCTAAATCTGTAAAGATAACTGCAATAGTGGTGCTCATAATATGCTTCTTCGATTAGATAGCGTCCAGCTGGCAGGTCAATCTCCAACATTTCCCCAACTAGATCCTCTTCAAAAAGAGTGCAGCAGGCATTCATCATGTAAACCTTATTGTCTGGATTGAGCCATTCAACAGTGGTTTGCCAATCAAGTTTTTTAGAGTAGGCTAAGTCCAATTCGTTTAATTTGCCGTTGAAGAATATGTTTTGTTTAGTGTCCCATCCAATTGGGTCAAAGAATGAACTTATTGCTAAAAGTTGTTTTTTCTCAACCTTAAACTTGATCACTTCCGCCTTTTCTCGTTCGAACTGCCCACATAACTCATCGTAGTGCGTCTTGGGTTTGTCAAAATCAAAATCAGTGCTTACAAAATAATCTTGGTCATCTATTGTCAGATCAGGTGTTCTGTCAATCGCATCATCATCTGGTTGGGTGTTAAAGAAACCCATCCAAGTTCCCTTTAGGCTTTCGGGAATAAATATCACTGGACTACCTGAAAAGTCTAACCATTGGATATGTTTTAAGTCAATGGTTTTCAAACTTTTTCAAAAATCTTACAAAGCAATTCTCGGAGTAATTCTCCATCTTCTGTGGAGGTATTGTTTACACCTTTAGATTTGAGGTCATACTCTTGAAGGTGTTCTAATATTGCTACTACTTCTTTAACATTATAGTTTCTTCGTCCCAACTCATAGTCAGCGAAGAAGAAGGGCGGTATTTTCAGCTTTGAGGTGATGTTATCTCTTGTTTTATTTGTGAGAAGGTGCATTCCTAAAAGTTTACTAAAGTATCCGTATAGGGTGGCTACAGTAACGAGGAGAGGAAATTTTCTAGGATTCTGTTTGAAATAATTCGCAATTAAAAATGCTTTCTTTACATCCCTTTGTAAGATGGCCTTTTGTAATTCGAAATTATTGAAATCCTTACTGATGCCAATGTTTTTTT
>JALEGO010000304.1 GCA_022763165.1 Flavobacteriales bacterium | reverse complement strand
TTGTTAAATTAACTCAATTCATTGAATGTCACCAGTTTGGATTCTTTTAATCGTCCTAATTTACTTTGGGATTTTAGTTTTGATATCACGTCTTACTAGTAAGGGTGGGAATAGTGCGTTTTATCTTGGTAATAAAAAGTCGCCTTGGTACATTGTAGCCTTCGGTATGATTGGCGCTTCGCTGTCGGGGATTACATTCATCTCAATACCCGGTTGGGTGGGAGCAACAGAGTTTTCATACATACAAATGGTTTTAGGATATGTTCTTGGATATTTCTTCATATCCTATGTGCTAATGCCAATATATTATCGAATGAATTTAACCTCAATTTACACCTATTTAGAGAAGAGATTTGGGTCGAATTCATATTACACTGGGGCAAGCTTCTTTCTGATATCAAGAACTATTGGAGCCTCTTTCAGGCTCTATTTGGTGGCCATCGTTTTCAAATATGCAATATTTGATCGAATGGATGTTGGCTGGTTAAATAGTTTGGCGGCTTTTTCAGAACAAGTGGGATTTGATTTCGTTTTTGCGGGAACTGTCATGATTACTATTTTGTTAATCTGGCTGTATACCCATAGAGGTGGCATTGGAACCATAATATGGACGGATACGCTTCAGACGTTTTTTATGTTGTTCTCAGTTGGGTTAACGATTTATTTCATATCAAAATCGCTAGATTTTGATATATCAGGTATAGTTGAGGCCATAGGTAGTAGCGAATATTCTAGAATGTTCTATTTCGATGATCCATCGAGCCCCAATTTTTTTCCGAAAAAGTTTTTTGCTGGGGCATTTATAGCCGTAGTGATGACTGGATTAGACCAAGATATGATGCAAAAGAATCTATCCTGCAAAAATCTTAAAGAAGCTCAGAAAAACATGAATTGGTTCAGCATTGTTTTGGTTTTTGTCAATTTCGTATTTCTCTGTTTAGGAGCATTGATTTTTATATATGCCAGCAAAATGGATATTGTGGTTCCTGAAAAAACCGATATGTTGTTTCCGACTGTTGCTTTGGATGGAAATTTGGGCTCATTGGTTGCGATTTTGTTCATTCTTGGCTTGATAGCTGCGGCATACAGTAGTGCAGATTCGGCTTTAACTTCTTTAACAACATCATTTACGGTGGATATATTGAGAGTTTCTGAAGAGAATGTAAAGACTAGAAAATTGGTTCATATTGCTTTTTCAGTGTTGCTTTTCATCGTTATTATAATTTTTGAAAGGTTGAATGATGATAGCGTGGTTTCGTCCTTATTCAAATTTGCTGGATACACGTATGGTCCTCTACTTGGACTTTATGCTTTTGGTATTTTTACTAAGTCCAAAATACATGACAAATTCGTTATTATTTTTGCCCTTTCATCCTGTCTCTTATCCTATCTTCTGTCGACACAGTTTGCAATAGGTTTTGAGCTTCTAATATATAATGGAGGAATTATGTTTATCTTTCTGCTCATAAGTAGTTTAATACTTAAAAATGAGCTCAAATAAGAAAAATATTGAAATTACCAATGGCATAAGATTAAGAGGGTATGAGTTTGAGCCCGATAATCCAATAGCTATTATTGTATTGGTTCATGGAATGGGAGAACATGTTTTGAGGCATGAATACCTCATTGATAACTTTTTCAAAAACGACATAGGTGTTATAGGCTTTGATCTCAGAGGGCATGGAATTTCCGATGGTAAAAGGGGCCATGCGTTATATGAGGACCTGATGTCAGACATTACAGCCCAAATTGAGTTTGCAAAATCAAAGTATCCAGAACTTCCCATTTTCCTATTTGGGCATAGCTTGGGAGGAAATTTGGTGTTGAATCATGTATTGAGGTTCAACCTTTCTCTGGACGGGGTTATTGTTTCGTCACCTTGGTTACGCTTGGCTTTTGAACCACCGAAGTTTAAGGTTGCCTTGGGTAAAATGGTATCATCACTATTGCCTGGACTCATCCAAAAAAGTGAATTGGATACCAAAGCCATATCACAAGATTTAGAAGAGGTAAAAAAGTATGAAGAAGACGCTCTGGTTCATGACAAGATATCGGCAGGAATGTTTTTTGGTGTTAGGGAAGCAGGGGAGTGGGCGCTTGAAAATGCCTCAAAATGGTCAAAAAAGCTTTTGTTGTACCATGGGTCTGGAGATAGGATTACATCTCTGGATGCGTCTAAGGCATTCGCGGATAAAATAGAAGAAGGGCACTTAGTGCAATATGAAATTATAGATGGAGCGTTTCACGAGATTCATAATGATCTCAAAAGAAACGATTTGTTTCTTAGAATAAACAATTGGATAGACGCAACTTTGGGTAGAGATCTAATAGCCGAGAATTAATTCTCACCAAAATGAAGTTTTTCCTCTTCAGCTCTTTCTTTCTTCAATTGATCTTTGCTCTTTGCTTCATCTTCAATATCAAAATCATCAAAAGAAACCAGCACCGCACCTTTTGCATGATCTAAAGGAACTTTTCCAAAGAATATATTCTTATTTCGAATGTCGTGAGGGTCTTCAAAAGTTACACTTTTAATGGCGTACAAATCATTTTCAATGGATTGATTGAATGTACTTTTACCTTCGGGTATTTCCAATAAATCATCATAACTGAGTACAAATGAATACTCGTTTTTGTCACTAAAAAAGATTTGATAATGCATGAACTTTTGTTTGTGTACAGCCAAATAGTATGTGCCACCGCCAATACCTTTTTTCTTGAACAAATCGTAATCGCCATCCTCAGGGTCGGAAACATGATTTTTAACATGACTCCACTTCTTATCTGTTAGATAATCGACAAGTTTATCTGACTGTTTTATGGCCAATACTCTTGCCGGATTTTCCTTTTGACCAAAAGAAAAGGCAAACGCACAAAATGTAAAAATGAATAGAAGAAACCCTTTTTTCATAACAATTTATTGATTGACTTGAGCTCTTATACTATGAGAGTTTAAATATGTTACGTTTTTGTTAATTAAATTTATCAATCCAGTGTTTCTAAGGCTTCCAATATTACCTTGCACGCAAAATGAATTTCTTCATTCTGAATTGTAAGAGGAGGTGCTATCCTTAGGGATTGATCGTTAAACAGAAACCAATCAACAATCAGGCCATTTTCTAGACAATGGTCTATAACTTGCTTTACTTTTTCGAAAGAGCCAATATCTATAGCAATGAATAAGCCCTTACCTCTAAATTCAACAATCTTAGGGTGTACTAATAGCTTTTTAAATAAATTATACTTGTCAGATACATCCTTCAAGAGTTCATTTTCTTCAAGAAATTTTAGACCGGCCAAACTAGCAGCACAAGAAACAGGGTGTCCTCCGAAGGTTGAAATGTGGCCTAAAATAGGATTTGATGTGAGTTTTGACATGATTTGTTTTGAGCTCACAAAAGCTCCTAAGGGCATACCAGCTCCAAATGCTTTGGCTAGCGTAAGAATATCAGGGACAATATTAAACTGTTCGAAGGCGAACAAACTTCCTGTTCTACCTATGCCTACTTGAATTTCGTCCAGTATAAGAAGTGCTCCACTATCGGTACATGCTTGTCTTAGAGCTTGCATGTAGTCTGAATCAGGAACCTGAATACCAGCTTCTCCTTGAACTGTTTCCACTATGACTGCTGCAGTGCGTTTCGAAATCTTGTTTAGGTGAGCCTTATTGTTGAATAGTATAGGCTTACAATGCGGTAGTAAGGGTCGAAAATTTCTTTTAAAATCTTCATCACCTATAATGCTTAATGCTCCATGACTACTGCCATGGTATGCCTTTTTTGCGTATATAATCTCATGCCGCCCCGTCCATCGCTTGGCTAGTTTAAGTGCCCCTTCATTTGCTTCAGACCCTGAGTTTACAAAGTAAATTGATGAAAGATTCTTAGGCAGCTTGGCAGCAAGATAAGACGACAACTCTACTTGAGGTGCTTGGATGTATTCGCCATACACCATAAGATGAAGGTGTTTGTCAACCTGATTTTTAATGGCTTCAGAAATGAATTTGTTTTGATGGCCATAATTACTAACTGAAATACCTGATATCAAGTCAAGGTACTTTTTATTGTCCGAATCATATAACCAGTTGCCTTCGGCTCTTGTTACTTCTAACATTAATGGCTCATTGCTTGTCTGAGCAACGTTGTTTAAGAAAAGCTGTCTTTGACTCAATAGCATTTTGGCACTTTATTTTATAAAAAAAGCCTCCTTGGAGGCTTCATAAAATTGCTTGACTATATTTAACTATAAGTTTACGCCTAGATATTCAAGAGTTTCAATATTTAGGTTTCCAATTGGAAGGTCATTGTCTTCCTGGTATTTAGTTAGAGCTTTTATCGTATTTCTACCAAAGACATTATCCACACCATGAGGGCCGATATCATAACCTTCCCCCAATAAAGCTCTTTGAATTTGTTCTATGCGATTTGGTGTGAGTTCAGCCTTGCATAAAATCTCTGTCCAAGTGCCAACCATTTCTTCTTGTACCATAACTTTTTTTGTGACGGTAGTATATTGTGCAGGTACAATTTCCTCAATGGTTTTGGCTTCCTCAACAAGCACCCTTCTGTACTCTGTCCTAAATTTGGCTGGAACCGTTTCTTCAATCACCCTTGCAGGTTGATCAACGATCTCTTTGTATATTGTTTTGTATCTAGGCTCTGTCTTAATCTCTTCATATTTCGCAGGTGTTTTAAGTGCTCTTTTGTAAACAGTCTTATATTCTGCAGGCACTTCTTTTAGACACCAAACTTTACAATCACTTGGATTTGATCCCATGCAGTTTTCTTCAGAGCTACCCTTGACCCATTCGGTTCTAGAAGGTGTTACTAAAATTTGTTCGGAAATAGTTTCGTATTGCTCTGGTGTAACCTTTATTTTTGATGTTCCTTCGTCAACCAAAACCTTTTCTTTAATCGTTTTATAAGTTGCTGGAATTACTCTTTTTACGGTGTAAGCTTCCCTTTCTAAAACCTTAAATTCTTGAGTCTCATATCTTGCAGGAATCTTTTTCAAAACCTTTCCTTCAGGTTTTGTCATAATGCGTTCAGTCCTGGATTCAAACTTCGCAGGAATTCGGCATTGAGCATAACATTTTCCGGGTTCAGCATCCACAGGTAGATCCTTAGGTATTTCTTGGCAAAATCCTGAAAATGTTAATGTTAGTAAGGTGAAGTTAATTAGGAGGCTTTTCATTTTGATCTTACTTTGAGCACACAAAAGTATTATTATTTTCAATCGAAATCAGATCTTTAGAATTTTATTAACAGGCAAAGTTTAAAAAAAAAGGCTCAGATGAAAGTTAAACAACTCCCTTACTAAAATGAAATGGTTATTTTAGATTTATAAGAACTTTTCATGAGTGAGGAGATACTGCAGGCGCTAATGGAATTATTTGCTTTGATTTCAAAGCAAGATGATGGTACAAGTGAGGCAGAAAGGGTATATGTTGAGACTTTTCTCAAAAAACAGCTTAATGCTAAAGATGTAGAACTCTACATCGATTTGTTCGATAAGCACGCTGGCATCAAGGATGGTGTTGCAAAGAAAAAGAAGAAGAGAAGAATTTCCATGCTCGATTCGGTTAAGACGGTTAGAGTATGTGAAAAAATAAATGAGAAGCTTGTTCTTAGACAAAAGTATATTTCAATTGTTCGTTTATTTGAGTTGTTGCTTCATTCAGGTGGAATTACTGAACAAAAACATGAGCTAATTTATTCAGCAAGTGATGTCTTTAATATTCAAAAAGAGACTGTTCAGGAAATTGAATATTTTGTTTTTGAAAAATTCAACGATCAAAATAGAAGCGAGAACCTTCTAATTCTTGCAGATGATAGCAGATATGAAGGGGCAAAAGTATTAGAGGGAATTTCCGGTCGATTTCATTTCTTGCGGGTTGGCAATGCCGACCTCTATTTTTTCAAATATCTCGGTAATGCCGAGATCACTTTGAACGGCTTAAGGGTAGATATAAGAGGAATTCATTTATTCCCAAATGGCAGCAATATTAAACTATCAAAGGGTAAACCTTTGTATTACAGTGATGTAGTTTCTCATTTTCTTCAAAATCAATCTGCCACAAGGATATCATATGATGTCAAAGACTTGAGCTATAAGTTTAAAAATGGCAAAATCGGATTGCACTCCGTTCAACTCAAAGAAAATCAAGGTAACCTAGTTGGAATTATGGGGGCAAGTGGTGCAGGAAAAACGACATTATTAAACCTGCTCCTGGGTAATCTCGTTCCAGCTTCTGGAAGTATCTTACTAAATGGAAAGAATATCAATGACGACAGTGAAAGGATAAGTGGTGTATTTGGTTATATTCCGCAGGATGATTTGTTGTTTGAGGATCTGACCGTCTATCAGAATTTGTATTATAACACAAAGCTGTGCTTTGACAACCTTTCTGAACAGGAAATAGAAAACAAGGTAAATGAAAGCCTCAAACAGCTTGGACTTCTTGAAATTAAGGAGTTAAAGGTTGGTTCTCCACTAAATAAAACCATTTCGGGAGGGCAGCGCAAAAGATTGAACATTGCCCTAGAATTGATCCGTGAGCCGGGTATACTTTTTGTTGATGAACCCACTTCAGGCTTGTCATCAAGAGATTCGGAGAATGTCATGGACCTTTTGAGAGAACTATCTTTAAAGGGTAAGTTGATTTTTGTGGTAATACACCAACCCAGCTCGGACATATATAAAATGTTTGATCGTGTAACGATCTTGGATGTTGGAGGTTATCAAATCTACTATGGTAACCCAGTCGAAGCAGTTACCTATTTCAAAAGATTAGATCATCAGATTAACAGTGAAATTGCGGAATGTCCCAATTGTGGTAACGTCAACCCAGAAGCCATTTTTAATATCATCGAAGCTAAGGTGGTTGATGAGTACGGAAACTTTACGGATGAAAGAAAAGTGTCTCCAGAACAATGGTATTCCTACTTCACAGACCACCTTGAGCTCAACGATCTCGAGACAGTCAGGGAGCCACCTGAGGCAAATTTGAATTTACCCACCATAATCAATCAATTCAAAATTTTCTCAGCCAGGGATCTTCTTTCTAAGTTAGGAAACCTTCAGTATGTCATCATAAACCTTATTGAAGCTCCTATTCTCACATTCTTTCTTGCATTTATAGTAAAGTACACGGAGAATCCTGAGACTGTTGAATATATATTTAGAGAAAACGACAACATACCATCATATTTCTTTATGTCCATCATTATGTCGATGTTCATCGGTTTGACAGTTAGTG
>JALEGO010000303.1 GCA_022763165.1 Flavobacteriales bacterium | reverse complement strand
TCCATCATATTCCGAAAACCGCAATTTTTTCGTTCGATGGACCCATAACCAGGATCCTAAAGCGAATCCTTATGGAAGATTTACTGCCAATGTAAATGCAGGTTCGGCAAGTAACTTTACGAACAATATCAACAGTACCACCAGGGACTTTTTAACGAATACTTTTCAATCAAATATTTCCTACACGAGAAGCTTTAAAATTGGAAGAACAGCCTCAAGTTTCGTCATTAATGCAAGTCAAGATCAAAATTCTAGAGATAGTACTATGAATGTTACGTTACCTGGATTTACTTTCAATGTCAGTCGTTTCTATCCTTTCAAAAGAAGGGTAAGTGTTGGAAAACCAAGATTTTACGAGAAAATAGGAGCAAGTTATGTTGCTAACTTTAGAAATAGTCTAAGAACGAAGATTGATTCTAGTCTCTTCACCAGAAGTACGTTAAATAAGTTTCAAAATGGTTTTAAACATAGCGTCCCGCTAAATACACAAATGACATTTCTTAAGTATTTTAATTTGGTGCCATCATTCAATTATTCTGGTGTAGGTTATTTTGAAACGGTTCAAAAAACATGGAATAGAGATAGTGTGCGCTTGGAGACAGATACAATTGAAGGTTTCGATTATTTTCATGATTACAGTGCCAGAGCAGATATTAAAACTACACTGTATGGGATGTATACATTTCGATCAAAGAAAATAAAAGCCATTCGTCATTCGATGACACCTAGTATAGGGTATAGCTGGAAACCGGATTTTTCGAAGGACAAGTTTGGGTATTTTGATAGTTATGATCAGTACGATGATGAAAACAACTTTGTTAAGAGTGTTGAATATACCCGGTTTATTGGAAACATGGGACTTCCAAGCTCCAATGAACAATCCAACATTAACTTTAGCCTCTTGAGCAATATTGAAATGAAGGCTATGTTCAAGAAAGACACAATTACAGAAGAAAGAAAAGTTAAGTTATTGGATAATTTCCGTATTGGTGGTAGCTACAACATGGCTGCAGACTCAATGAAATTGTCAAATATTAGTTTTTCAGGAAACACAAAGTTGACCAAGAACCTAAATGTTAATTATACAGGGAGTATCGATCCATATAGATTACATTTTGAAACAAGAACACGAATCAATCAATTCGAGATAACTAGAGAAGATTGGTGGAATACAAGCAGAAAATTGGGCCGACTGACGAGCTTTAGGGTAAGTGTTAATGGTAGCTTTCAAGGAGGCAACAAAAAACCAAATAATGCAAATACAAACACTCAAGGGCCGGATCCTTTGGACCCACTTAGTGGATTGGGTGTAATCGATTATTCAGTACCATGGAACTTGCGCATTAGCTATCAGTTTCAAATGACAAAACCCTTATACGAACCAATTTTTACAAATACCTTAAATTTTAGTGGTGATATTAAACTAACAGAAAGTTGGAGGCTGGCTACTACATCTGGTTATGATATTGAGAATAAAGACTTTACATTTACTACCTTGGATATTTATCGGGATCTTCATTGTTGGGAAATGCATTTAAGGTTAATTCCTTATGGATCTCGGAAGAGTTACAATTTTGCAATCTATGTCAAGCCCGGAACCCTACAAGATTTAAGGTTAAAGAGACAAAGGGAATGGTACGATTTCTAATCTAGATCTTAAGCCAATTGTCAATGAGCTGAATGCCATATTCTGACATTACGGATTCTGGATGGTATTGTACTCCATAAATTGGGAGACTCTTGTGACGAACCGACATAATGATATTTTCATTGGATCTGGAGGTAATTTCAAGTGTTTCTGGTAAATGCTTTTCTTCAGCTGCCCATGAATGGTACAAACCCACAATATGCGTTTTTGGGATGCCAGTGAATATGTCTGTTTCCTTTACAATTTGATTTTCTATTTCGATGCCATGTCTGACTTCAGGCATATTAAACAGTTTTCCACCAAAAAATTCCACAATTGCTTGTAATCCCAGGCAAACACCCAGTATTTTTTTTTGCGAATGATATTGTTTTAAAATATCCATCAGAATACCTGACTCAGAAGGCAAACCTGGGCCCGGGGATATAATAATATTGTCAAATTTACCAACGTCTTTGAGGAGAATCTTATCATTTCGGTGCACCTCAAAATCCTCTTCAACCTGCTCTACAAGATGAACAAGATTGTAGGTGAATGAGTCATAATTGTCTAAAATTAATGTTGACATCGCATCAAAGTTAAGATTTCAATTTTGGTATAAAACTTGAGGGAAAGTGTGCTTAAACCTAGAATTATGAAGATTACAACAACACTATTTGTTTTGACCTTGATTTTTGCGAATCTAGCAACGGATGCTCAAACCCATGCGACTTTTTTGAAAAATAAGAATGATCAGAAACAAATCAAGCTCTATTTGACTGGAAATCTTGTTCAAATAAGAACTAAGAAAAATAGAACTGTCTATGGCTTAATTGATTATATCGATGCTAATGAGCTTAAGATATCTACCTGGCCCAGACCAAGAAAGATGTTTCAAGGTTCAGAGAAAAGAAAAAAGTTCAAGACGATTAGAGCAAATAGAGATATAGCTAATTATCAGAAGGACAGTATGGTGAATAAGTTGATCTTTGATTCTGTTGTAGTTCTTTCAATGGAAGATGTCAAATCCATCCATGTGAGTGGGTATTATGAGAATATTGGAAATGATGCACTTGCCAGTCAAATTCGGATTTCAAGAGC
>JALEGO010000302.1 GCA_022763165.1 Flavobacteriales bacterium | reverse complement strand
GTTGAAAAAGAGTAATACAGATTTAAAATGGCAAAGGAAATCGTTGGATTAATCAAATTACAAGTTAGAGGCGGAGCTGCAAATCCATCACCTCCCGTTGGACCAGCACTTGGTGCTAAAGGTGTTAATATCATGGAGTTTTGCAAGCAGTTTAATGCGAGAACTCAGGATAGAGCAGGGAAAGTTTTGCCAGCTGTAATTACGGTTTACGCTGATAAATCATTTGATTTTGTTATCAAAACTCCTCCAGCTGCAGTGCAGTTGAAAGAAGCTGCCAAATTAAAAAGTGGCTCTGCTGAGTCTAATAGAATTAAGGTAGGAACTGTTTCATGGGATCAAGTTAGAGCTATAGCTGAAGATAAAATGGAAGATTTAAATTGCTTCACAGTTGACTCAGCAATGAAAATGGTTGCAGGAACGGCAAGAAGCATGGGCCTAAATGTTAAAGGTGGTCAAGGACCTCAATAATTATTCAGATAGATAAGATACGAAGATGGCAAGGTTAACTAAAAACAGGAAAGCAATTCTTGGAAAATTTGAAGAAGATAAGAAATATACACTTTCTGAAGCTTCTCAAATCATCAAAGACATTACCACGGTTAAATTCGATGCTTCAGTTGATGTCGCAGTGAAGTTGGGTGTTGATCCAAGGAAAGCCAATGAGATGGTAAGAGGAACAGTTTCTTTGCCTCATGGTACCGGAAAAGATCTGAAAGTTTTGGTTTTATGTACTCCTGACAAAGAAGCTGAAGCGAAAGAGGCGGGAGCCGATTTCGTTGGGCTTGATGAGTTTATTGAAAAAATTAAAGGTGGCTGGACCGATGTTGATGTTATTATCACAATGCCGGCAGTTATGGCAAAAGTTGGTGCTTTAGGTCGAATTTTAGGACCTAGAGGATTGATGCCTAATCCTAAAACCGGTACGGTGACAATGGATGTTGGCAAGGCCGTTCAAGATGTTAAAGCAGGTAAAATTGACTTTAGAGTTGACAAATATGGAATCGTCCATGCTAGTGTTGGTAAAGTCTCTTTTGATGCTCAAAAAATTGCAGATAATGCAAACGAACTGTTACAAACCATTATTAAATTGAAACCTGCTTCCGCGAAAGGTAATTATGTGCAAAGCATTCACCTTTCATCGACTATGAGTCCTAGTGTTTCGATTGAAGCAAAATCAATCAATTAAAAGAAAAGTTAAGATGACCAGAGAAGAGAAAAACCAGTTCATTGACAACTTGTCTGAGCGATTGAATGAGAATAGTATTTTTTATCTCGCAGATGTATCTGAACTTACTGTAGAACAAAGCAATAAATTACGAAAAAATTGTTTTGGTAAGAACATTTCTTTGCAAGTAGTAAAGAATACGCTTCTTAAGAAGGCTATGGAAAAAACTGGTAATACCAGTTACGAAGAGTTATTTTCTGTTTTAAAAGGAAATACATCCATAATGTTTTCAGAAGTGGGGAATGCTCCTGCTAAAGTTATTCAAGACTTTAGGAAGAAAAACAAAAAACCAATTTTGAAAGCGGCCTATGTAGAGGAATCAATTTACATTGGTGATGATCAACTTAGTATTCTTTCTGATCTTAAGTCTAAAGAAGAATTAATAGGAGAAATCATCGGTCTACTTCAATCTCCAGTCAAGAATGTTGTTTCTGGATTGCAGTCAGGTGGTGGTAAGCTGTCTGGAATATTAAAAACTTTATCAGAGAGAAATCAATAATTTTAGAATTTTAGTAAATATCAATAAAAATGGCAGATTTAAAAGCTTTTGCAGAGCAGTTGGTGAATTTAACAGTTAAGGAAGTCAATGAGCTTGCAGACATATTAAAAGATGAGTATGGCATCGAGCCAGCAGCGGCAGCAGTTGCAGTTGCAGGTCCAGCAGCCGGTGGTGGTGACGCTGGTGGCGGTGAAGAAAAATCAGAATTCGATGTTATCTTAAAGGCAGCAGGTGGTTCTAAACTAGCTGTTGTTAAGTTAGTTAAAGAGCTTACGGGTCTTGGTCTTAAGGAAGCAAAAGAACTTGTTGACGGTGCTCCTAAGCCTTTGAAAGAAGGTGTAGCTAAGGACGAAGCTGAAGCCCTTAAAACACAACTTGAAGAAGCTGGTGCTGAAGTAGAGCTTAAGTAAGCGATTGAATAGCATCCAGATATAAGGTATATAATATAATCCCGTAACTTCCTTTTGGGAGTTACGGGCTTTGTAGTTTCTAATTACACTAACGGCATAAATTCGAATCCGAATGTCTAAACTAAATCCTCAAAATAGAGTTAGTTTTGCCTCTACAAAAAGCAATCTTGAATATCCAGATTTTTTGGATATTCAAATAAAATCCTTTCAGGATTTTTTCCAACTTGAAACATCCATTGAAAACAGACAAAATGAGGGTCTTTTCAAAGTTTTTAGTGAGAATTTTCCAATTACTGATGCGAGAAATAACTTTGTATTAGAGTTTTTGGATTATTTCGTTGATCCACCAAGATATTCTATCGTAGAATGCATAGAAAGAGGATTGACGTACAGTGTTCCATTAAAAGCAAAACTTAAACTTTACTGTACTGATCCTGAGCATGAGGATTTTGAGACTATCGTACAGGACGTATATTTAGGAACAATACCGTACATGACACCAAGTGGCTCTTTTATCATCAATGGAGCTGAGCGTGTTATTGTATCACAATTGCATAGATCTCCTGGCGTATTCTTTGGCCAGAGTTTCCACTCAAATGGAACAAAACTATATTCAGCCAGAGTAATTCCTTTTAAAGGATCATGGATTGAATTTGCAACTGACATTAATAGTGTCATGTATGCATATATCGATAGAAAGAAAAAATTACCTGTCACTACACTCTTCAGAGCTATTGGTTATGAAAGTGATAAAGACATTTTAGAGATTTTTAACCTTGCTGATGAACTCAAGGTTACGAAGACGAGTTTAAAGAAGGTCGTTGGTAGAAAACTTGCTGCTCGTGTATTGAAGTCGTGGTTTGAGGATTTCGTTGATGAGGATACTGGTGAAGTAGTTTCCATTGAGCGAAATGAAGTGATTATCGATAGAGAGGTGATCATTGAAGAAGAGCACATTGAGCAAATTCTTGATTCAGGAATTGAAACCATTCTCCTTCATAAAGAGGATGTTAATAACGCGGATTACGCCATCATCTATAATACACTTCAAAAAGATCCTTCTAACTCAGAAATAGAAGCTATTGAACATATCTATAGAATTCTTAGGAATTCTGAGCCACCAGATGAAGAGACCGCTAGAGGTGTAATTGATAAGTTATTCTTCTCTGATAAAAGATACGATCTTGGTGAAGTTGGAAGATATAGAATCAATAAAAAGTTGAATCTTAATATCCCTGAAGATATCAGAATCTTGACTAAGCAGGATATTATTGAAATAATAAAATATTTAATTGAGTTGATCAATTCAAAAGCTGATGTTGATGATATTGATCACCTTAGTAATAGAAGGGTGAGAACGGTTGGCGAGCAACTTTACAACCAGTTTGGAGTTGGACTTGCTAGAATGGCGCGAACCATTCGTGAGAGAATGAATGTTCGTGATAATGAGGTTTTTACGCCTATTGATTTGATCAATGCGAAAACCCTTTCATCCGTTATAAATTCTTTCTTTGGGACCAATCAACTTTCTCAGTTTATGGATCAGACAAATCCTCTGTCTGAAACAACTCATAAGAGAAGACTCAGTGCCCTTGGACCAGGTGGACTTTCAAGAGAAAGAGCTGGTTTTGAGGTGAGGGATGTTCACTATACTCACTATGGAAGACTTTGTACAATTGAAACACCTGAAGGACCAAACATCGGTCTTATTTCTTCACTTTGTGTTTTCGCCAAGGTAAACAAACTTGGTTTTATCGAAACACCATATAGGGAAGTCGCTGACGGGAAAGTACAGTTGAAAAAGGATGTAATTTACCTTAGTGCCGAGGAAGAAAATGAAAAGATCATCGCTCAAGCTATTGCCGATCTAGGAGATGACGGAAGCTTAGCAGAAGGTAAAATCAAAGCGCGTTTCGAAGGAGATTTTCCTGTTGTAGAGCCGAATGAAGTTCATTTAATGGATGTAGCTCCTAACCAAATTGCATCAGTTGCAGCCTCATTGATTCCATTCCTGGAGCATGATGATGCAAACCGTGCATTGATGGGATCAAACATGCAGCGTCAAGCGGTTCCATTATTGAGACCTCAATCGCCAATCGTTGGTACAGGTCTTGAAGCATCTGTTGCCCATGACTCTAGAGTATTGGTCAACGCGGAAGGAGACGGTGTGGTTGAGTTTGTAGATACCAAAAAGATTACAATCAAATACGATTGGGATGCAGACCAAAAATTGGTTTCATTTGATACTTCATCAAAGAGTTACGATCTAACTAAATTTAGAAAGACTAACCAAAGTACATGTGTAAACCTAAGACCAATTGTAAGAAAAGGAGAAAGAGTATCTAAAGGTCAGGTTCTATGTGAAGGCTATGCTACTCAAAATGGTGAGCTGGCTCTTGGGCAGAATTTGAAAGTTGCTTTCATGCCTTGGAAGGGTTACAACTTTGAGGATGCGATAGTGATTTCTGAAAGAATCGTTAAACAGGATATTTTTACCTCTATTCACGTGGAAGAGCATATGCTTGAAGTACGTGATACAAAACGAGGTTTAGAAGAGCTTACTGCTGACATACCTAACGTAAGTGAAGAGGCTACTAAAAACCTTGATGAAAACGGAATCATTCGCATTGGAACTGAAGTTAAGGAAGGTGATATCCTAATCGGTAAGATTACCCCTAAAGGAGAAACAGATCCAACACCAGAAGAAAAACTTCTTAGAGCAATTTTTGGTGATAAGGCTGGTGATGTTAAAGATGCATCACTTAAGGTATCACCTTCTGTTAAAGGAGTTGTAATTGATAAGAAATTATTCTCAAGAGCAATAAAAGACAGAAGAGCTAAAGCCCAAGAGAAGGAAATGGTAGATAAACTTGATGCTGAATTGGCAGAAAGTTTGGCTGACTTGAAAGGGGTATTGGTTGAAAGACTTCTTAAAATTGTTGAAGGCAAGGCATCTCAAGGTGTTTATAACTACTTCAAAGAAGAACAAGTTAAAAAAGGAGTTAAGTTCAATCAAAAAGTATTGAACAGCATTACTTACTCAAACATCAATCCTAATGATTGGACTACGGATGATCATGCAAATGGTCTTGTTAAAAGACTAATTCATAATTATTCTATTAAGGTCAGTGATACTGAAGGAGAGATTAGAAGAAAGAAATTTGCTTTAACAATAGGTGATGAACTACCTGTAGGAATTGTTAAATTGGCGAAGGTATATATAGCCCAAAGACGTAAGTTGAAAGTGGGAGATAAGATGGCCGGGCGTCATGGTAACAAAGGTATTGTCGCTAGAATCGTACGTGAAGAAGATATGCCGTTCCTAGAAGATGGAACACCAGTTGATATCGTATTGAATCCATTAGGTGTACCATCTAGGATGAACTTAGGACAGATTTATGAAACTGTACTAGGCTGGGCTGGTGAGAAGCTTGGAGTTAAGTTTGCGACACCAATTTTTGATGGTGCAAGCGCTCAAGAAATTGATGAGTGGACGGAAAAAGCTGGTGTACCTAAGGTTGGTAGAACACAACTTTATGATGGAGGAACCGGAGAACCATTTGATCAAGAGGCAACAGTAGGAATCATATATATGATTAAGCTACATCACATGGTTGATGATAAGATGCATGCTAGATCAATTGGACCATACTCATTGATTACGCAACAGCCACTTGGAGGTAAGGCTCAATTTGGAGGTCAAAGATTCGGTGAGATGGAGGTTTGGGCACTTGAAGCATTCGGTGCTGCTAACATTCTAAGAGAGATTCTTACAGTGAAATCAGATGATGTAATAGGTAGAGCTAAAGCCTATGAATCTATCGTCAAAGGTGATAATCTTCCAGAACCTGGAATTCCTGAGTCATTCAACGTATTGTTGCATGAATTAAGAGGTCTTGGTCTGAATATTACTTTAGACTAATAAGTGAAGTATATAATATCAAATTATTATAAAATTTAATCAACGCGAAATGGCGCTTAACAGAGATAAAAGAAATCAAAGTAGTTTCAAAAAAATCACGATTAGCTTGGCTTCTCCTGAAATGATTTTGGAGAGATCAAGAGGTGAAATTACTAAACCTGAAACAATCAACTACAGAACATATAAGCCAGAAATGAATGGTTTGTTCTGTGAGAGAGTTTTTGGTCCTGTTAAAGACTGGGAATGTCATTGTGGGAAGTATAAGAGAATCAGATACAAGGGAATTGTTTGTGATAGATGTGGTGTCGAGGTGACAGAGAAGAAAGTGAGAAGAGAGCGCATGGGGCATATCTCACTTGTTGTTCCAGTTGCTCACATTTGGTATTTCAAGTCTCTTCCTAATAAAATTGGCTACCTACTTGGATTACCAAGTAAGAAATTGGATTCAATAATCTATTACGAACGTTACGTTGTAATTCAAGCTGGTGCAGCTGTAGATAAGGAAGGAGAGCCTGTTAACTACATGGACTTTTTGACTGAAGAGGAATATTTAGATATTCTGGATGCACTTCCAAAAGACAATCAATATCTTGATGATACTGATCCAAACAAATTTATTGCTAAAATGGGTGCAGATGCGCTTCATGATTTATTGGCAAGATTGGATTTGGATCAATTATCATATGACCTTAGACATAAGGCGAATACAGAGACTTCTCAACAGAGAAAGAACGAAGCCTTAAAAAGATTGCAAGTGGTTGAGGCCTTCAGAAATGCTAACTCAAGAATGATCAATCGTCCAGAATGGATGATTATCAAGGTTGTTCCAGTTATTCCACCAGAGCTACGGCCACTTGTTCCGCTCGATGGAGGTAGGTTCGCAACATCTGATTTGAATGATCTTTACCGAAGAGTGATTATTAGAAATAATCGTTTGAAAAGATTATTAGAAATCAAAGCACCTGAAGTTATTCTTAGAAATGAGAAGAGGATGCTTCAAGAAGCTGTGGATAGTCTTTTTGATAACTCGAGAAAATCGAGCGCGGTTAAGACTGAGTCTAACAGGGCACTCAAATCTTTGAGTGATAGCTTGAAAGGTAAGCAAGGTCGTTTCAGACAAAACCTTCTTGGAAAGAGAGTTGATTATTCTGCTCGTTCGGTTATTGTTGTTGGACCTAATCTCAAATTACACGAATGCGGTTTACCTAAGGGTATGGCGGCAGAACTCTTTAAGCCATTCATCATCAGAAGAATGATTGAAAGGGGTATTGTCAAAACTGTTAAGTCAGCTAAGAAAATTGTTGATAGAAAAGAACCGGTCGTTTGGGATATTCTTGAAAATGTGCTTAAAGGTCATCCTGTTATGTTGAACAGGGCCCCAACACTCCATAGATTGGGTATCCAAGCATTTCAACCAAAATTAGTTGAAGGTAAAGCCATTCAATTGCATCCACTTGTTTGTACGGCATTTAATGCTGATTTCGATGGGGATCAAATGGCTGTTCACGTGCCTTTAGGAAATGCTGCGATACTAGAAGCACAGCTTTTAATGCTAGCTTCGCATAATATCTTGAATCCTGCGAATGGAGCTCCTATTACAGTACCATCTCAGGATATGGTTTTGGGACTTTATTATATTACCAAAGCAAGAAAGTCCAGCGAGGAAAGAAAAGTTCTTGGAGAAGGAATGAGATTCTATTCTGCAGAAGAAGTGATCATTGCGCATAATGAAAAGAGAGCTGATCTTCATGCAGAGATAAAAATCAGACAAGAAGTCACTGATGAAGAAGGTAATACAACTTTTGAAATGCTGGATACTACAGTTGGTAGGGTCTTGTTTAATGAAAAAGTTCCTACTGAGGTTGGCTTCATAAATGAAGTACTTACTAAGAAGAACCTAAGAGACATTATTGGTAAAGTATTGAAAAAAGCAGGCCTTGCCAAAACAGCGCAATTCCTTGATGATATTAAAGAGTTAGGGTTTTACATGGCTTTCAAAGGCGGTCTTTCTTTCAACCTTGATGATATTAAAATCCCAGAGGCTAAAGAAACATTGCTTGGGGATGCTGCTAGTCAAGTTGATGAGGTTACCATGAATTATAACATGGGATTAATTACCAATAATGAAAGGTATAATCAGGTTATTGATATTTGGACACATACAAATTCGAAATTGACTAATGTCTTGATGAATCAGATTAAAACTGACAACCAAGGCTTCAATTCAATTTATATGATGTTCGATTCCGGAGCAAGGGGTTCTAAAGAGCAGATTCGTCAGCTTTCTGGAATGAGAGGTTTGATGGCCAAACCAAGAAAATCCGGATCAACTGGAGGTGACATTATTGAAAACCCAATTCTCTCTAATTTTAAGGAAGGATTATCAATTCTTGAGTACTTTATTTCTACTCACGGTGCCAGAAAAGGTCTAGCGGATACTGCTCTTAAAACGGCAGATGCTGGTTATCTGACAAGAAGATTGGTGGATGTTTCTCAAGATGTTGTTATTACAGATAAAGACTGTGGTACCTTAAGAGGTCTTGTGGCTACGCCACTAAGGAAAAATGAGGAAATCGTTGAGTCACTTTATGATAGAATCCTTGGTAGAACTACCGTTCATGATATATATCATCCAAAGACTGGAGAACTTATCGTTGCTGCGGGTGCGGAGATTAATGAAACGGTTGGACAACAAGTTGAAGATGCTGAAATTGAAGAAGTTGAAATTCGTTCAGTGCTGACTTGTGAGATGAAGCGCGGAGTTTGTGCCAAATGTTATGGTAGAAACCTGGCAAGCGGTCGAATGGTTCAGCGAGGAGAAGCAGTAGGTGTTATTGCTGCCCAAAGTATTGGAGAACCAGGAACTCAGTTGACACTACGTACATTCCACGTTGGGGGTACTGCCTCTAATATTGCAGCCGATTCTAAAATTGATGCAAAATATGACGGAAAGCTTGAAATTGATGAATTAAGAACAGTTGATAAGAAAAATGATCTTGGAGAAGACATCAAGATTGTTGTTGGACGTTCAGCTGAGATGAGAATCATCGATATTGAAACGGGAATTGTTTTGGCTACAAATAATATTCCTTATGGAGCCCATATGTCCGCAGAGAATGGAGCAAAACTCAAGAAAGGAGATCCAATTTGTCACTGGGATCCATACAATGCCGTGATTATTTCTGAAACCTCTGGTTCTATCGGTTATGAGAACATCGAAGAAGGTGTTACTTATCGTGAAGAATCTGATGAACAAACAGGTTTCAAGGAAAAAGTTATTATTGAAACGAGAGATAAGAAAAAGAATCCAACCATTAAGATTCTTAAGGGTAAGGAGGAAATCAAGTCTTACAACATACCAGTTGGCGCTCACATCGTTGTTGATGCGAAGCAAAAAGTGGAAGCAGGACAGATTCTTGTGAAAATTCCTAGATCTCTTGGTAAAACTGGTGATATTACTGGAGGTCTTCCAAGAGTTACTGAATTGTTCGAGGCAAGAAATCCATCGAATCCTGCGGTCGTATCTGAAATTGATGGAATTGTTTCTTTTGGTAAAATCAAAAGAGGTAACCGTGAAATTATAATAGAATCTCGTACCGGTCAAATCAAGAAATACTTGGTTAATCTATCGAAGCATATCCTTGTTCAGGAAAATGACTTTGTTAAAGCAGGAACTTCACTATCTGATGGTGCGATCACTCCTGCTGATATTCTTTCAATTAAAGGACCAACAAAAGTTCAGGAGTATCTTGTAAACGAAATTCAAGAGGTTTATAGACTTCAAGGTGTGAAGATCAATGATAAGCATTTTGAAGTGATCGTTCGACAGATGATGCGTAAAGTTGAAATCGCTGATGCTGGTGATACTAAATTCCTTGAGAAGCAAATTGTCAACAAAATTGATTTCATGGCCGAGAATGACGATATTTTTGGAATGAAGGTAGTTGACGAACCTGGAGATTCAGCGACCATGAGAGCTGGTCAAATTGTAAGTGCTAGAAAATTGAGAGAAGAAAACTCGCAATTGAGAAGAAAGGATAAGAAGCTTGTTTCTGCAAGAGATGCAGTGCCTGCAACTTCAACTCCAATCTTACAAGGTATTACTAGAGCTTCTCTTCAAACGGATAGCTTTATTTCTGCAGCTTCTTTCCAGGAAACCACAAAAGTACTCAATGAGGCAGCTGTAAGTGGAAAAGAAGATTCGTTATTAGGACTTAAAGAAAACGTAATTGTTGGTCATCTTATTCCTGCTGGAACTGGACTAAGAGATTACCAAGATCTTATCGTAGGTTCTAAAGGTGAATATGACGAACTTGTTGATGCAAGTAGAAAGGAAGAGTTTGTTGAATCATAAATAAATTAGAAGCTTGGAAGAACCAAAAGATAATCAACCTCAGTTGAACATTGAATTAACTGAGGAGGTGGCTGAAGGCATCTATTCGAATTTCGCAATACTTTCTCATAGTAATGCTGAATTCATTATAGATTTCGTTAGAATCATGCCTATGCCATCTGCACCTGCTCCGAAGGGAAAAGTAAAATCAAGAATTGTACTTTCTCCTCAGCATGCTAAAAGATTGCAAAGAGCAATAGCTGACAACATCGCTAAATATGAGGCCACTTATGGTCCAATAAAAGATGTTGAAGGAGGAGGTGGAAATCAAGGGGGTGTTCCCATGAGTTTTGGTCCTCCTGCACAAGCTTAAGCTGATAATAATAATGTTTGATAGAGCTGCCTTTGGTAGCTCTTTTTTTTGCTAAATGCTATGCTTTATTTTGCGTTTAAAGAGATTTACCCGCTAAATTCCCGGAGTTTTGCATTATATGTTCTGGTCATCCTGACACTGATCTTTCATAGCCCTCTTTGCCATTCCCAAATCGTTAAGACTGATCATCGAAGTGACAGAGGTCGGAAAGCGAAGAAAGAAGCTCAAGACATTCTTAAGCAAAGTGAGAATTCAAAATTTCACCTCATTGATTCAGCGATTGCTATAATGGGGCAAGCAATTGAATACGCTAAAGAGGATCTTGATACACCATTAGTGTTAAGTGCTTCAATGGAGCACGCTCTAATGGTTAACTCTTCTGGTAATACAGACTCCGCCATTGGATTGTTAAAATCCTGCCTCGGAGAAGAATACAAGTGGTCAAGGTTTTTTAACGCACGAGCACGGATGGAGTTGAATCTAGGGATTTTTTATAACGTTAAAAATCAACCCGACACAGCGCTTAATTATATCGTCAGTGCTGAGAATTTGAATCGCAAAAAAAATGATCCTTACCTCTTTAATAGAATAGTCGCCATTAAAGGTTGGAGCTATGAAATCAAAGAAGACTATGCCGCAGCATGTACGCTTAATATGTCAATTTTGGATTCCTTGCAGGAAGACACCATGCTTCTCACTGGCGTCTTGCAGAAAATATCAGTCTATTTTGGTTATATGAATAGGCACGATCAAAGCTTAAAATACTTCAGACGTACAAGGCAATACATGCGTTCTGATTATTTCTTGGCGAGCTATTATCAAAATTTGGGTGAAATATATTTCAATCTCGGTCAAAATGATTCTGCTATGTTGAATTACAGAAAGTCACTGGCCATGAGACGGCATATGAATGATACTGCATCTGAATTAGAATCTGAACTGGCAATTATAAAAGGGATTAGAGCAATTCATGGTGTCCAAACTGCTTATGACAGCCTTACAAATTTGAATTCGAAAGTTTTTTTATCCTATCCAAGTAGTAAAGGTAAATACCATATTTTATCGTTCACACTTGCAATGGAACTTAGGAATATGACTCTTGCTTCAAATCATATTCAACAAACTTTGAATCATTTTTCAAGTATTGAAAAAAGAAGGCAATTGCCGATTTATCCACACCTAGTTGATTACTTCAGACTCAGCGGTAATCTTAGTGAAGCATTCAAATATCAATCTGAATTTTTGACCCTTTTGAAGCATTTTCATGAGGCAGAGACAAATCAAATGACGGCAACTATACAAGCTGAGTACAATCAAAAAGAAGATCAGCAGAAAATTGATAAGTTGAATTTCGAAAATCAGCTCTACAAGGTGAATCTTGAAAATCAAAAGAAGATTAATATTCTTG
>JALEGO010000301.1 GCA_022763165.1 Flavobacteriales bacterium | reverse complement strand
ATACTTTCAAGATATTTTGTCATCAAAATTGTAGAGCATGTTTCTACGAGTTTACCCGATTCCGTAGGATTCTCTTCATTAAAAACGAGGTATTGGCTATAGGCAGCATACACTTTTAAAGTTACGCCAATCTCTGAAAAAGCTTGTCGATATGCTTCTTCATGAATGGGAAGAATATCGTATT
This sequence comes from Flavobacteriales bacterium, assembly GCA_022763165.1. Lineage (GTDB taxonomy): Bacteria > Bacteroidota > Bacteroidia > Flavobacteriales_G > JALEGO01 > JALEGO01. The sequence goes on along the minus strand of JALEGO010000301.1, from coordinate 3,300 downwards.
GAATCTTAAGAGGCGAAGCTTTAGATGTATTCATCAATGCAGAACAACGATCAATTGTACTTGGACGAACAAAATCCAGACTACGAGAGTAATAGCGATCAAAAATCAATTGTCCGCCTGGCTTTAAAAGATGCAAAACGCTTTTAAAGGTCCTTTGTGACTCCAAAGGGGACGTTGTAATATTTTCTAAATATATTGTCTGAAATCGCTGCCCCTTAGGAAAAGCTTTTTTGATGATGCAGGTATCTCTAATATCTGCCTCAAGATCTGGAGCAGATCCATCTTCGCAAGGTTTATCATTTAGTGTGTATATTCCTTCATGACGATGATCACTATCATCAGAATGGTCCTGACTTTGAATATGGCCACACCCTGCAATAAGGGTATCGCCTTTAAAGGAAGTACGCTCTGTTGATTTTTTTAAAATTAACCCTACCTTTTCCTTCCATTCAGTTCTGGCCGGAAGAAGAAAATCATTAATTTCAGCAAAACTCTCATTTAAAGCTATTTTCAATCTTTCGTCAGAAATACGGCTTGCTCCTGTCCGCATAAGTGGAAGCGCCATTGCCGAATTCGCTTCTTTAAATCGGTCGCGACTGTCTTCTGAAAGCATTGAATAAGTAGCTAATTCTCGATATTTTTCTTGTTTAGCTTGAATATAGCGACCTATTTCTTCTCGTGAAGAATCAGGGAATAACTTCAAAGCTTGAGCTGAATTAATGTTAAGTAAAGCAAATAAAAGAAAAAAATTTCTCATAATACAAAAACCCCACAAATAAATAATTCAATTATATATTGATAATTTAACATATAATATACAAATTATATTTTTCAAGTATTTTTTGACTCTTGAAGGAAAACTTTTGATTCAATTTTCGAACCAGTTTACATTAAGCCTTAAAAGTAGCAAGCCAAGAAAAAACCTTAGCTAGAGGCTAAGGTTTTTTATTATTAACATAAGTTTAATGTGTTTTTATTGTAGTAGGTAGATCTTTTTCTTTTAGCTCTGTGCTTATACTTTCATTACCGAGCACGCTTTGGGTCAAGATCGTGCTCAAAAACATGGACTCAGCAGCAATGCGGGCTTGTATAGCAGCAAAGTCGTCAGAAATTTGTTCCACATAAGCTTTCCATGCCTTATCACTTTTCAGGCTTTCAATAAAAACTTTCTTTTCTTTAATTCTTTTTTCAAATTCTCTATATTTTTCAAGAAGTTGCTGCATATCTGCGGGAGTGGCAGTTTCTGGAGTAACTAGAGAAATTTGCCGAGCAAGTTTCCTAAAGTCTCTCATAATATCTTCACTTTCTTTCTGTTGTTTTTGTATATAAGATTGATATTCATCCTCAAAAACTGCTGCGCTTAACTGATCTTGAACCGCTAGATTAACAAAGGCTTGGTGAGCTTCGGTGGAAATCTTGCCGATTGTTGTTTCAATTTCTTTTTCTTCATTTTGTAAATCAGAGACAAGTTTAAGCTGAGCTTTTAAGGGGGTCATACTTTTTTCCCAATCTTCAAATACCTTCTCCGCAGCATGATAGTAATCATCTGAGCTGTGTGGATTAATTCGGACAGGAAGTTCCATGGTACCGTTGACGTCATAGAGAAGAGATGTGTCTCTTTTAACGGTTACACCTCCAGGAGCTGTTTTCCAAAATACAAGGGCAGGAACAGGATCATAACTATGAGCGAAACGAAGGACGTTTCCTTCGCCAATACGCTGTGTATAATTTTCTAAAGTATTGGCATTGACGGTATTGGGAGCTCCAAATGTCATGATCCCCAGATTAACTTTAATTCCCATACTCTCAGCCATTTCTTTTGCAGCCGCTGAAAAAATTTCACCCAATGATCCTCCAAGACTATGTCCTGTTCCTACAAGAGTAAGGGTTTCATTGGGGTTAGTTTCTTTATACTGCGTGAGCCAAGATTTCATAAAGGAAAAGAAAGAATCCGCATTATCATCAAAGTGTGATCCAAATCCACTATGAAAACTAATATTGCTGAGGAGCCCATGACTTTTACTTAGCTTGCGGTTCATCCCCAAGATGTTTTTCCCCCAATCCATCCATGATTTTGATCCTGCAAACGAGAGAACTAATTTGTGGTTGTCCTTATCATAGGCAGCAGCTCCGGAAAATTCACCATTGTTTCGATGAAAGACGCCTTCAATATCATACTTCATCCCTTGAAGATTACGAGAAAAAACATTTCTTGCTTCTGTTAGGAAGGCTGTGTTTTCTACTGATTTTTTAGCTTGTAATTCATTAACTTCTGTTTCAACAGTTGTGATACGATTATTAATTGCTCTTTGAACCTCTGGAACTCCTGCTTGCTTATCAAGAACTATTCCAAATATTTTTAGGGATGTTTTAAGAGACTCGAAGTCTTTTACGTTAGAAGACCTTGGAATACTTGCGAGCTTTTCTTGAAGCATTGAAATTTCATCTAACTTTGTAGAAATTTCACGATCAAGCTTTGTCACCTGTGATGGCATTTTTCCTAAGGACTTTTTTTGATCAATATCATAAACGAGAGCGCTTAGATTTGCATATTCTTTGGCATCTTGTTTTGTGACTGTATTCAAAAAGCAACTTTGATTTTTGAGTATATCTGTCGAGTCCGTTGTAAATCCTGCTGCTTTAGCAAACCTATCGAGTGCTTCTTGTTCTTCTGTGATCTCTCCCTGAATTCTTTCTCTCTTCTTACTGGCTTCTGTATATTCCTCTCCTTTTTTATTAAGAGATTTCACAAGCTCTACTCGCTCCTCAAAATGTATCTTTTGAAGAGGTTTTAGATCAAGTTTTGGTCCGACAGGTCTAGATATGGCCATACTTTTATCTTCCTCCATGTTTGGATGCTTAGCATAAGCACCAGTAAGCCCACTAATAAGCATAGAAACGCCAGCTGTACGAAAGAGTAATTTTTTTAAATCAACCATAACACCACCTCAAATAAAAAAATATTTATATTTAAATATTACCATTAAATGAATTAACAATTTGTTAATTATTTTATTCAAAAAAACCAAGAAAAAGTAGAAATTAAATGTAGAAATTTTTAATAATAAAGGCCTTTTTTCATCAATCACTTCTTTTTGAATCATAAATCTGCAAAGCGCTTGCTTTTCATCAAAATATACGATCTAAAAGGTATCTTATCTCAAGGCTATACTTAAAAATTTTATGAAGCCTGAATCCCCGCCTTCGCGCAGTAGTGTCCGGGGAAAGTTGAAGTAGGTTAACATGAGTAAAAACCAAAAGAAAGTTGCTTGAAAGATTCAAGTAATAATCGTCGTTTTT
>JALEGO010000300.1 GCA_022763165.1 Flavobacteriales bacterium | reverse complement strand
TTCGATTGTCGAATCAAAATATTGCCACTTCACAGTTTCGGTCGCACCTAAAGCAGTTTTATGAATCTCCCTATGTGGTGGCTTGGCGGTTATACCACATAAACATATGGCTTCGACTAAAAAGGCATCTGCCGTTCTAAATATTGAACCTATGTTATTTAGACTACGGATATTATCTAAAACGATAATAATACCGTTTTTGTCAGCATCTCGAAACTCATCTACACTTAACCTATTGAGCTCATCATTCCTTAATTTCCTGTTCATAAGTGTTGATAAATTGGTCTTTTTGAGGCATCTATACTCTTGGAGTAAACCTTACTTTTGAAGATTCACTGTTCAACTATGTCAGCTAGTTCCAAATCTAATAAAAAGAACAAGGTTACACCTTTGATGAAACAATATTTTGGTATTAAGGCGAAATATCCTGATGCCATGTTATTGTTTAGGGTTGGGGACTTCTATGAAACTTTTGGTGAAGATGCGGTAAAAGCTTCGAAGATATTAGGAATAGTGCTTACAGCACGAAATAATGGTGGATCTAATCTAGAATTAGCCGGTTTCCCGCACCACTCGCTGGAGACTTATCTTCCAAAACTTGTGAGGGCTGGTTTACGTGTTGCTATTTGTGATCAATTGGAAGATCCTAAAGCAACAAAAAAAATTGTAAAACGTGGTGTTACAGAATTGGTTACTCCGGGTGTTGCCTACAATGATCAGGTCTTGGAACAAAAGGAAAATAACTTTCTGGGGGCTCTACACGTTTTAAAAGATGGTTATGGTGTTTCTTTCATTGATGTTTCAACAGGAGAGTTTTACCTATCACAGGGAAATAATCATTATATCAAGAAATTGCTGAGGAGCTTTAAACCGAATGAACTATTGATTAATGAGGGAATCGAAAGTTCTACTTTTGAAGAATTTACCCAAGGCATCTCAACATTTAAAATACCTGATTGGGTTTTTCAGCATGACTACGCTTACGATAATCTTACCAGACACTTCAAAACCAAAAACTTAAAAGGCTTTGGGATTGAAGGACAGGATTTTGGATTGATCGCGGCAGGTGCTATTTTTTACTATCTCGACCAAACAAGACACGACCGCCTTTCCCACATCAACAGTATTCAAAGAATCGATGAAGGATCGTACGTCTGGATGGATCAATTCACCATAAGAAATCTTGAACTTTTTGGATCACCACATCAGGATGCCACAACATTGATCGACATCATTGACAAAACATCCACTTCCATGGGTGGAAGAAAGCTGAGAAAATGGCTCGCGCTTCCATTAAAATCTAAAACAAGTATTGAAAACAGACTAAATGCTGTCGAATACTTTTATCAAGAAGCCGATTTACTTGATGAAATAACAGAACATTTGAGCAAGGTTGGTGATTTGGAAAGACTCGTTTCAAAAATATCTATTCAAAAAATCGGTCCAAGAGAGTTTTTGCAATTGAAAAACAGTCTAAAGGCTTGCCTTCCTATTAAAGATTTGGCCAACTCAGCCGAGTGTAAGGAAATAAAAGCTTTAGCAAAACGAATTGATAGTTGTTCTGATGCTATAAAGAAAATAGAGGAACAAATACAGCCCGAAGCTCCAGCCCTTTTGAATAAAGGAAATGTATTTCGTGAAGGAGTATCAGAAGAATTGGATGAGCTTCGCTCAATACTTACCTCTAGCAAAGATTTTATTCTGGGTATACAACAGAGAGAAAGCGAAAAAACGGGTATTGGATCCTTAAAAATTGGATTCAACAATGTATTTGGGTACTATTTAGAGGTTACCAATGCTCACAAATCAAAGGTACCCAGTGAATGGATAAGGAAACAAACACTCGTGAACGCTGAGCGATACATCACCGAAGAGCTCAAAGTATACGAGAGCAAAATTTTAGGAGCTGAAGACAAGATGATGGAAATTGAAACGAGACTCTATCAAGAACTCATCACTTACGTTTCTGGTTTCATTTACCAAATTCAAAACAATGCTCAAATCATTGGAGAAATTGATTGTTATTGCGGCTTTGCTGCAATAGCTAAAACCAATAATTATACAAAACCAAAAATCAATCAAAAGGGCATCTTAGATATCAAGGATGGCAGACATCCAGTAATTGAAAAGCAATTGCCTTTAGAAGAGGAGTACGTTTCAAATGACCTGTACTTAGACAACAATACACAACAAATCATCATGATCACCGGACCAAACATGTCCGGGAAGTCAGCAATCTTGAGACAAACGGCCTTGATCTCCATAATGGCGCAAATCGGCTCTTTCGTTCCGGCAAGAGAGGCAGAATTAAGTGTTGTCGACAAAATTTTCACACGTGTTGGAGCATCAGATAATATTTCTCTAGGTGAGTCCACTTTTATGGTGGAAATGAATGAAACTGCCAGCATTCTAAACAACCTCTCTAAAGATAGTTTGATTCTACTCGATGAAATTGGTCGTGGTACAAGCACCTATGACGGCATCTCCATTGCATGGGCCATTGCGGAATATGTTCATGAACATCCCTCAAAGCCAAAGACCCTTTTCGCAACGCATTATCACGAGTTAAACGAAATGACCGATAGTTTTCCTCGCATAAAAAATTTCAATGTTTCCGTCAAAGAACTTGAGAACCGTATTTTATTCTTGAGAAAATTGGTTCCTGGAGGCAGTGCCCATAGTTTTGGTATTCATGTTGCACAAATGGCCGGTGTTCCGGAAAGAGTAGTACAAAGAGCCAATCAGATTTTGACCGAAATGGAGGGTAAAGAGTCTACAAGTTCAAAACAAATTAAGAATACAAAGTCTAAACCTAAAAGAAAGGAAACAACCAAACTCGAAGGGGATATGCAGCTAAGTTTCTTTCAACTAGACGATCCTGTCCTTTCTCAAGTAAGGGATGAAATACAAAACATTGATGTCAATTCCCTCACCCCAGTAGAGGCCTTAATGAAGCTCAATGAGATTCAAAAACTAATCGGATGATCAGGGGTTAAAGAATCTCTTGAAAACTCATGAGACTCATTTGGACTATTATTTTGATAGCCGCCTAATTATCATTAATTTAATGCCTGTTTTTAGAAGGGGTGAAATTTTATGCCAAAAATCAAGGAAATACTGAAACTTTGTTTTGTGTGGGCAATCCTCAGTTTTGGCTGCAACCAGTTTATCAACGAATCTGCCAACCACGTCAACAATCTTGGCGCAATCAATTTGGTGCTCAACAAAATTCAAGATGACCTTTATGATAATATGGATGATTCTCGAAAAATTGGGATCAACTTAAGGAAAAAGAATTTTCGCAGAATCAGATTTGATAAACTTCGGATCAATGAAATTCAAAATGATGTTTTTGATCAAGCCATTTCTGCAAAAAATGACTTACCTCCACATATTCAAACGGAATTAGGCAATAACATTGAAGATTTGAAGAAGTATTTCACAATCGCACAACAGAAGGCTCAAATACTTAATAATGAAATAGATGCCGGAAACTATCAAAAAGAATACGACAAAATTCTAAATCTCAATCACGAGGTCCATTCTTATTTTCATGGCTTGAGTGAACTCGTAACGACTATTGGAGAAGTAACAGATAAATACTACAAACAATTTGAACTGGAAGCCCTGCCTTCAGGAGATATAGGAAATGCTCTAAGAAGAATGATTTTAGATAGACACTCCGCACAAGAGTTATTCCATAATCTGGCGTATTATTATGAAAAGGACAACTTAAAAAAGGCTGAGCGAATCTTAAAAGATCTAGAGAAAGACGTAGAAGAGCATAAAAAAGAAAAACTCGATCATGATGTGCTAGGCGTGAGTTATGATTTGTACTATAGTCAAGCGATGAACAATTTTATTAATGACAGTAAAAACTTCGTAAAAGAAGCTCAGAATCCAAATTTAAGCCAAAGCGCTTATGACAAACTTTACGATGACATATTGGGAAGTTATAATGGAATTATTGATAGCCAAAATTCTTTTAACGAAATTGAGGCGAGCTTACCTTATTGACCTGAGTTCTTTTCTCATCTAAAACCAAGGTCCATTAAACTTAAGATTTTGCATTTATTTTCAGGTATTAACTGAAAAAATATTAATTTTGCGTTCCACTGCGAGAGTAGCTCAGCTGGTAGAGCACGACCTTGCCAAGGTCGGGGTCGCGGGTTCGAATCCCGTCTCTCGCTCAAAACGAAATCTAATGAATCCCTTTCGAGGGATTTTTATTTAGATGCTCGGGTGGTGGAATTGGTAGACACGCTGGACTTAAAATCCAGTGGGCATTGCGCCCGTGCGGGTTCAAGTCCCGCCCCGAGTACTGAAAAGAAGCCAGTCTTTTGTAAATCAAGAGACTGGCTTTTTTGATTTAGGGTTTTACACAAGACTACTCTAACCAAACCAGAGCACAAACAGAATTGCTAACGAGTATCTCCTGCTTTCGGCTTTTAAGACATTTATCAGTTAGTGCGTTATTAATATTTGGATAAATGCAGGGGCAAATAATAATTTTATTAATGAATATATAGTTTAGGTCCTTTTGTACCCTTAAAGTCACTTCCAATGAAAGGAATAACCAACACTCATATTTAGAATTAGGGGAGAATTTGAAATACCCACTTCTAGAGCCTCATGAGAAACCATTTGCTCTTTTGTTTTGCTATAAATATCTACCTGATCATTGGTCAAAGATGAACTAACTCTAGGCCACCATCTGATACTAGGAGCTATCATGATACCTTTCAGAAAATTCGACTGATTCTTAAATGGCTCGAGATTAGCATAAGCACCAATCCCCATAGTAAAGGTGGTATAAGAAACCAATAAATTATCTAAAACTTGTTTTTCATTTTGGTGGAATAATTCAAATTTGTGCCACTTAGGCTCAGCCCTTAGATTTAGCCAATCATTGATGCGATAGCCAACACCAAAGCCTGTAGTCCAAGGCACATGTATATCCAAGCCCAGGGCTTGATTTTCTTTATCTAGTATTTCGTTATCAAAGTTCAACGAAATGCCATGAGAATAATCGAATGCCAGTCTTTTATAGAATAAATTCCCTTCTATATTAAAGCCTCCTAATAAGGGTTGATTAAGCCCGAATAGCAAATTGACTTTAACATCATTAAAACTGTTTTCATTTGTTTCTTGGCTAAATGTTTTTATAAAGCCCAAGAATAGAATCACCATCATTAATCTTACATGTAAATTTCTCATTTAATTTTTTTTACGATTTCACTTCTGCGAATATCAATCGTAAATGAATTTAAATCGACTCATGCGATCAATTGAGACAAATTACTGGGTCTATCCGATTAATTGAGACTGCTGATCTATGTATTGCTTTGGTGTTAAACCCGTATAATTCTTGAAAATCCGGTTGATGGAGGCCTTAGAATTAAACCCACTATCTAATCCTAATGAAAGGATGGTATAAGTTGAATTTTTTGGATCTTGAAGCTTCTTTTTTAAATATTCAACACGGTATCCATTGATAAGATCGTAAAAGGAACGTCCTTTTTTCGAATTGATCACTTTTGAAACAAGATGTTTATTTTGATTGAGTTGATCAGCTAAATCATCTAAACTGAATTTAGGCTCTAGGAATAGTTCTTTCTCTTCTATTATTTTTAGCATTTCAGATTCCACTTCCACTTCAATAGAAGAAGAAATCTGTTCTTCAGTAGTATTTATCACTACATTTTTACTTTCAATCGGACTAAGACGACTGGAAAACTCAGATATCGTATAGTGTTGAATGCCTTGGTAATTCAAATAAAATACACTGATAACCAAAATACCATAAACTATGCCGAAAACTTGATTGATTTCAAAAGGCACTAAACCTAAATTTTGGCTTAGAAATAATACAAATGTCAAGGAAATAGAAATTAAATAAATCCAAGTAAAGTGTTTTAACCATTGGACGTTAATCGTTTCAATTGAAGAATAACCATTTTTCAGCTCAGTTGCAAAACCTTCAAGCTTCCGGATCGCCCATATTAAGGTAATAATGAATGTTAATTGCGATCCTTTAAAAAGGAGATGATACCAAACACTCGGTGCATTGAAGTGTTGGCTTATTGCATCAATTGTGTCGTAGTTTTTTAACACATAATGATCAATGAAGGAGAGCGATAATAAAAGAGTCAGTGGCAGGAAAAGAAGAAACCAACTTGGTTTTATCCTCTTATTGTGATGGGTAAATTGTAGCAAATAGAAAATGAAAACAGGAAAAATAAGCATTGGAACTGCATTCTGAAAAATGACAGTAGCCGAGGTAAGTTTCCAGCGAACCATTATGTCTGCTAGTAGGAACATGCCAACAGAAATATTTACTCCAATCAGTAAAAAATCCGACAACCCCTTTTTCTTCTTCTTTAGGATGAGGACAATAAATAGCAGTATTATGGTGCCACAAGCGGCAAAGACATAATTCATTTATTTTGTCTCTTAGATTGGTAAGGAGTCGTTTCATCAAGAAGAATAGCCTCTTGCAGAATTTCATTTAATGATTCTTCTGGAATATCATGAGTGTTTTGAAAAGTAATGTAAACCTGTTTTCGATCTTTGTGATCCAACAGATTTTGAGCATTAGACAACTCATTAACTCTTATAAATGCAAATTCTACCGATCCTTTTTTTTGTGGGTTCATGTAACAAATCTACGAACGTCTGAAGTAAAACAGAATTTTATAAAGTATTTTGTCCGTTAACCAAGAGCATTAGCCTCACTTATTAACCAGTATTTTGTGTCTTTATCAATAGAGACTGGCTTTTTTGATTTAGGGTTTTACACAAGTATTTGCTTAATCCATTGCAAAAGAAAAGGAGGCTGTCTCAAAACTCTCATTGTTGTCATTCTAAATTCATTTCAGAATCTCTATAATCCATAAATAAGGAGATCCTGAAACAAGTTCAGGATAGCCATTGAGTTATAGGACTTTTAAGACGGCCCTTCAAACAGGTCTCATTCTTTGATGATCTGCTTGTAAATCTTTTGTTCATTCGATTTGATCTCAACCAAATAACTACCTTTAGGATAAGTAGACATATCAATCTTATTACCAAAAGCTTGCCCCACTAACCTTCCAGTAACATCCAAAATATTCACTTCGTTGATCACTTGAAAACCACTAATTGTCAATTCATCTTTGACTGGATTTGGATATATTTTGAAAGAAGCTTGGTTCAACTCCCCAATACTTAAGGTTTCATCTGTGATTACAATTGAATCGGCTTGGATGTTTACAGGAATTTCCTGCATATCATATGTGATGACTTTGGCTTGCTGAATATTCCATAAACCTGTTTCAAATATGGCTTGTTTACCAATCAAATCATCCGTTATGAATATGTCAACACTTAAAATTTCGCCAAATCCCGATTTTGTCAACTGATTGGTCCTCACCATTCCAATATCTATTATCCCACTGGCCGCCAAAAGTGTATCTAATACAATGAAATCATTCACGTTGCTCACATCACCTACCCATGAATTCGAATAACTAATCTTTGCTGTGCTATCCACAAACAAGGTTGGGTCAAAAGCGATTTGAAGTGCAACACCATAAACGCTATCCACTATGGTTGTCGCATCTCCCAATTCAACTTTCAAATTAACCTGTGTTCCAACCAAGGCTGTATCTATTGATGACTTTATTGAAAGTATTGGATCGGTAAAAGTAGCATCTTCACCCAACTCGGTTTTGTTATGTGTCAAGCTATAGTTGGCCATTATAGCTGCCGTATCAAGAGCATTCACAATTCCATTCCCATCACAATCCGCATGTTTTGTATCCTGGCAAGTACCATTTATTTGGGTCTGCCAGTTTGTAGCAGCATGAGGCGCCCAATTTATACCCTGTACAGCTCTTGATGGACCTGATTGATTATAGGCGATTCCTATTGGAAAAATATCCAGTAAATCAACTATGCCATCATACAGGGCATCACCTGGCCATACAGAATCAAATTGACTAGAATCTGTAAGTGTATAGAAAAATACATCATTGCAGTAAACACCTGGATCAAGGATGTAATCAACAAATAACATATAGGATCCACTGGGAATTGAATCCAGAATGGGATCTGTATCATTGTTCCAATTCCAAGCATATGAAGGACCGGACCAAGATGGGAAAAGCAAAAATATGTTAGGGTTGATGGACCCTGAACTATCGCAAGCATCGAGTGGCAAGTCGTAGACAGGAGAATCAAGACTTCCATTACAGACCACAGCATCAATGATCAATGGTCCTCCTCCACCGCCACCTCCAGTGCCGTATGGATAACATCCGAGACTATCAACAATTGTCAAATAATGACCTCCTGCGCACAAAGTGGTGTCTTGATAACTTCCATTTGTTTCTGTGTAAGAATAAGTTTTCATTCCAAAATCTTGTACCGCCTCATGTGTCCAGAAACTATAAAATGGCGATGTGCCATTGATGTTAACTTGAGCTACGCCATCACAGGAAAACAGATCAAATGATGGAGAAATTGCTTGTGCTGAATAAGTAAAACTGCCACATAAATTTGTATCCATTACGGCAATTACTATCAATTCTGTATCTTGACCACAGACGATGTAATGCGCACTATCTATTCCGTAAAAATTGTTGGTGGGAGTATAAGTGACAATGGCACCATTTGTTGAAAATGCCCCTCCTTTGTATGAAAGTAGCGAACCATTGCTTGAATAGACATCACAAATTGTTTGCGTGCTAGTATAGTTATCATTTTGAAGCACATCCACGATTCCATTCTGATTCATGAAGCATTTAATCAAATCTTCATTGGTATTCTGGCCAAACACAACATTACCAAGACCCAATAAGGTAAAGATTGAAACCCAAAGAAAGCTTGGCTTTATTTTTCTGTATATCACTGTTGTTTTCATCATTATATTTTATTGTTTCTCATTTCTCCTTCAAATTTGAGACAATCAAATGAAAATATAAAGCATAAATATTCTATAATGTACAAATTAATGATACTAAAATTTATTGATATTCAAACTATTAGATATATTTATGTATATGAAAAATACAAAATTAATCTCCTTGTTAAATTCATTTGATCGAAAAACAATCACCAAATTAGACCATTATTTTAATAGTCCATTTTTTAAAATTAGTTCTGAACTAAAGGATTTCCATGAACTCATAAAGCCTAACATCGGCAAGTTTCAACAGACTATTTCCAAGGAAGAATTGTATCAAAAGATTTTCATGGGCCCCTATAAGGATCAAAAAATGAGACTATTAACGAGCAGGTACTATCAACAAATTGAGCGATTTCTAGCGTTTCAAAATTTGGATTCAAAATCACTACTTATGGAACAATTATGTTTAGAGGAAATTAGCAGGTACAATAAAATTGCCATTTACGAGGAGAAACGAGCGGCCATCAACAAAAAGTGTGAAAAATCAGAAACGGATAGCGCTTTGGCTTACCACACAAAACTAAAGCTAGAAGAGCAAACATTTGAGTTTTTCACAAGACTAAAACGGCCAGAATCCATCACCAATTTACAGGCTTTACATGATAATATTGACAACTATTTTTTGTATTTAAAATTGAAATACTCCTGTGAACTAGTTGCTCGAAAACACATTCTATCTCAAGACTATGATTTATCCTTCTTACAATCGCTGTTGACTTATATAGAATCTAATAAAGTAAAATTTGAGCCTTTAATCTTAGCATATTACCAAACCATTATCCTTATTCAGAAAAACGATGAGCAGAGTTATTATGCATTGAAAGATTTCATTAATATTCAAACAAAAGCATTCACAAAAAGAGACTTGAGGGATTTATATGTGTTTATGACCAACTTTTGCATTCAACAATCCAATTTAGGAAAAGCCGCTTTCAGAAAGGAACTGTTTGAAATCTATAAGTTCCTTTTGAAAGAGAAAATCATCATTGAAGGTAAATATTTGCACTTATATGACTACAAGAATATTGCAACCGCAGCGTTGCAATTGGGCGAAATGAGATGGCTAGAAGAATTTACCGAACAATTTTCAGACTATTTGAGCCCGAAGTTTAGGAAAAGCGCGAAAGCTTATAATCTTGCAAGAATTGCCTTTAATAATAATGCCCTCAAAAACGCTTTAAGGATCTTAAATGAAGTAGACTATGCAGACCTGTATTATGAATTAGGTTTTCGAGTTTTGAAGTTGAAAATATTTTATGAGCGTTCCGATTTTGAAATTTTCCTTGCCGATATAAAATCATTTAAGCTTTTTTTAAAGAGAAGTAAACTGGTCTCTAAATATCAAAAACAACTCTATTTTGAATTTTTAAAATGGGCCTTGTTTCTTTTTCATTTTAGTAATGGTCAGAAGAAAGTAAGTGACTTCTACGAGGTTTTGATAAATACCTCAACACTTCCAGATAAAAGCTGGATTAAAGAGAAAATGGACGAACTACAATAGTTTTCTTAATTGAATCATTAGCGTCCACCATTACCTTGCAAATCAT
>JALEGO010000299.1 GCA_022763165.1 Flavobacteriales bacterium | reverse complement strand
GTTAATAATCATTCCAAAATTTATGCTCCCACAAAAAGTAAAATCAAGCCAAAATACTCTGTTTATCATTTAACCGATAGCACAAGCAGGGTGTTTTTTAAATTTAGAACAGAGAATGTTTTATTCTCAAAAAAGCCGAATAGCTCTATTTTTAAATGCGATGTGAAGTTGGTCTCAAAGCACTATAAAAATTTAGAAGAAACCAGTCCTTTGGATTCCCTTTACTTTCATATTGAAGAAGACAAAGATGATAAAGCTTTTATCCATGGGAGTTTTGATGTTAAAAGTGGGAGTATGGAGTATTCAGTGTTAGAAGTAACACTCCTAGATAAGATCTCAAAAACAGAGAATGTTCAGTTTGTGGAAATCCAAAAAGGTGACGGAAATAGTGCTCAAAATTTCCTTTTTACGGATAAAGAGGGGATGCCTATAATGGATAACTTAAATGGATATGAGGAGGTTAAGGTTTATTTTAACAATCCCGACATAAATGTTCTGTATTGTAAGCTTTTTGCTCAAGAATTTCCTTTGGCTTTACCTCCTTTTTCCGTCTATGACTATCAACCCACAGAATTGATAAAAGATACAACGATTGTATTGGAGAAAAACAATGATCATTTCTCATTCTCACCAAGACGCTTTGGTCTATATCAGGTTTCGATTGATACTTCAATAAAGGGAGGTCGTACGCTCCTTTCTATGCCAAATGACTACCCAAATATCACCTCAATGGATCAACTTATACCTGCATTAAGATATATAACTACCAAAAAAGAATACAGCGATTTGATTGAGGAAAATTCAAAAGAGTCAATGGATAATTTTTGGATGCGAGTAGGGTCAAACAAGCAAAAGGCGAGTGAGCTCTTTAGATCATATTATAGAAGAGTTCGTGACGCAAATAACTTCTTTTCTACCTATACAGAAGGCTGGAAAACTGATCGGGGAATGATATATATAGTTTTTGGAAGCCCAAATATTGTCTATAAAACAAGGTATTCCGAAAATTGGATTTACGGAGAGGAAAACAATTTTATGTCTCTTAACTTCACCTTTAAGAAGGTGGAAAACCCATTATCTCATAATGATTTTAGCTTAAATCGATCAAGTATCTATAAAAGCAGTTATTACAAGGCTGTGGATAGTTGGAGACAAGGAAGGATACTGAACTAATTAATGTAATGCAGCATAAAGATAAGTCGGATCTGATTTTCGGAATACACCCAGTGTTAGAAGCTATAAATTCAGGCCAAAAAATTGCTAAACTGTTTTGTCTTAAGAAAAAGACAGCCATATTCAATGAAATTTTAACAGAGGCTAAAAAGAACGATATTGCCGTTTCCTTTGTCCCTGTTGAGAAGTTGAATCGGTTGGTCAAAGGAAATCACCAGGGGGTTGTAGCCCAATTGGAATTGATAGCACTTTTTGATCTAGCCCAATTGATAGAGGAACAACTGATTTTTAAAGATGACGTTACAGTTTTACTCCTGGATAGAATTACGGACACACGGAATTTTGGTGCCATTGTGCGTACAGCGGAATGTTTTGGTGTGGATTGTGTTGTCATTCCTGATAAGGAAAGCTCAGCAATAAACGGGTTTACAATTAAATCATCAGCAGGAGCAATATTCAATGTTAAAATTGCCAGAGAAAATCTCAAAGACGCCATTTTTGTGTTGAAATCTGCTGGTTTTGAGGTTATTTCGATTACAGAAAAGACAAACGAAAGCATCACAGGTTTTAAATCGAAAAGAAAGAGAGCTTTAATTCTTGGTTCAGAAGAAAAAGGTATTTCGCCATTCTTACTTAAAAATTCAGATCATAGACTAAAGATTGATTTACACGGGAATACACAGTCTTTTAATGTCTCCGTTGCGGCTGGTATTAGCCTCTACGCCTTGAAAAATTAGCTTAACAGATTCTTAACATAAATGTTTGTTAATTAGTGAACTATAGGGCTGATTTAGCATATCTTTGTTTTTTAAATCTTATCACATGAGAAAAATTTTATTTGCTGGATTATCGGTTTTGTTTATGGGTATTGCTACATATGCTCAAGATACCACTACTGAAGCTGATCTTAAGAAAAAGAAGAAAAAGGAAGGAGAAAAAGAAGTTGCAGATGGCTGGAAAAAAGGAGGTGTATTCAACCTTGGTTTTTCCCAAACTTCATTGACCAACTGGGCTGCGGGGGGTGTGAATTCATTATCCTTAAATGGTCTATTAAATGCATTTGCCAATTACAAAAAAGGCAAATCTACTTGGGACAATAATTTGAATATAGGCCTTGGTTCTATTAAGCAAGGTGATGCGGATTGGTTCAAAAATGATGATGTCATAGATTTCACCTCAAAATATGGCCGCCAAGCTTTTAGTGATTGGTACTACGCTGGATTAATTAACTTTAGAACTCAGCTACTTGATGGTTTTAACAGTCCAGAAGATTCTATTAGAATCTCGTCTTTATTGGCACCAGGATATTTATTAGGCGCTATCGGGATGGACTACAAGCCCAATGATGAGTTTTCATTGTTTATAGCTCCGCTGACGAGCAAGACAACCTTCGTTATGGACGACTTTCTGGCGGCTCAAGGTGCTTTCGGAGTTGACCCAGGAGAGAATATTAGAAATGAATTTGGGGGATATATAAGAATGCTTTACCAGAAAAAAGAGATCGTTAAAAATGTGAACTTTACTACAAAACTTGATTTGTTCTCGAATTATTTGAACAACCCTCAAAATATTGATATTGTATGGGAAAACCTTGTGGCAATGAAGGTGAATAAGTATTTGGGACTTACATTCAACACATTGTTGCTTTATGATGACGACATTACCATAGTCGGTGAAGATTCCGATGGAAATGCTTTTGCAGGACCAAGAACACAGTTTAAGGAAGTGTTTACGGCAGGATTCACTTATAAATTTTGATAGTAGATCCCATTCAGTTTGAATGGGATTTTTTGTTTTGAATAGAATCTCAGATTTAGATAGTAACGTTGATCTCTTAAAGTTCATTTTTATCAACTCTCCGACTGGAGTATTGATATTGGACACAGATGGGCGTATCATTATTTCGAATAAATCTGCTGAACATATTCTTAGAAAAAATGATGTTGATGGATTGATTGTGAAAGATCTATATGAAGGTAGGGACTACTTTCTTATTGGAGAAGAATTCATCAATAAACTCTCATTTAATGAGCTGCCTTTCGAAAGATCTTTACAAGGTCACAAATACATGGGATTTGAGTATGCCATTGCTGATGAAGATGCTATCTATTATATAAGAATGAGTGCCCAGGCCATCACAGACACGGAAGGTACTATTAGAGGAGCACTTGTTCTTTTGGATGACATATCAGAGCGTGTGAAGCGAGATAAAGAAATTCAAGCTACCGAGCGCAGATATAAGAGAATAATTCAAGCTAGTAGTGATTACATTCTTATCGTAAACAGAGAAGGGATAATTGAGTTTATAAATAGGGTTCGTTCTGAGGGAAAGGCCGAAGATGTCTTTGGTATGTCAGTTTATGATTTTGTTGATGAGGAAAGTCGTGCTGTCATTTTTGAAAATGTAAACAAAGCCTTCGAAACTGGAGAATCTCAGACCTATATAACGAAAGCTTTGCTCGAAGATGGTTTATGTTTTTTTCGAAGTACAATAACACTCTTTAAATCTTCGAACTCTGAAGATACTAAGGCAATTATTACATCGAGTGAAATCACAGATATTATTCAGGCGGAACAAGAAATCAAGGTCAAAAATGAACAGCTTAGAGTTTTGAATGAAGAGTTGCGCCAATATAATTATATGGCTACTCATGACTTGAAATTACCTATAGCAAACATTCAAGGCTATTTAGAGTTGTTAAAAGACGAAGTCAAAAACCCAGGAGAAATTGAAAAAGACTGTTTCTTTTGGCTTTTTGAAAGTTTGAATCAGGCAAATAGAAAAATTGCTGACCTCATAGAGCTTAGCAAGGCCAAGGATACCTCTTTTCACAGATATGAAGCGATTGATTTTAAGGAATTCTTGGATGATGCTGTGAAGAGATTCAAAGAAAGTATCAAATGGTCATCCAAATATGAGTTATCAACTCAATTTTGCGAACAGGATATCTATTTCGATAAAAGTGGGCTTGTATCAATTATAGATAATCTGTTCAGCAATGCTTTTAAATACAGGGATCAAGAGCGTCCTTTAAGAATAGAAGTTGCGTGTAAAAGCGAAGAGGATATGTTCGTTCTAAATTTTTCTGACAACGGACTCGGAATTGATAAGCAGAAAGTTGGGGACAGGATTTTCAACCTATTTGAAAGATTTAATACGGACTCTGAGGGTTCTGGTTTGGGTTTGTACCTTGTTAAAAGCATAGTCGAGCGTTCAGGTGGAACAGTCTCTTATACAAGTACTTTAGGTGAAGGAACTACTTTTATATTGAAAATTCCGGATCAGAGAAAATAGTGAGTTAATTCACAATGTTCTTTTTCTCCACTCTAATTTTGTTGTTTACAAAATTAGATTTCCATCC
>JALEGO010000298.1 GCA_022763165.1 Flavobacteriales bacterium | reverse complement strand
TAGAACATCTTTACGAACGACTCTGGTATTGGAGGGACTCAATGTTTGCAGCGTTTTTAATATGAACTTGGTACAGTTTTCATTCATATCAACTGCTGTAATTTGAGATGTCCCTCGTGAAATAAACTCGTACGTTATGTTGCCGGTTCCGGCAAAAAGATCCAAAATGCGAACATTTTCTAAGTCAAACTCGTTTTCCAGTATGTTAAATAATCCTTCTTTTGCAAAGTCCGTAGTGGGTCTAACAGGTAAATTTTTTGGTGCAAAAATCTTTTTCCCTTTATGTTTACCTCTGATTATGCGCAAACCGAATGTAAGATTAGTGATGTAAATTCTGAGGGAGGGTTATCAGAATTTAGATTTAAATAGTGTTCCGGGGTCGGAACTGTTTCTATATATACGTATTCTCCCAAGGCAGCAGTAATTTCAGACAGATTTGGATGACTTCCCATAATTTTGATGGTCACATTTTTATATTGCTCTCCCAATTCGTTCTTTAATGTACCTAAAGCAAAATAAAGAATATCGTTACTGCCGGCAATTTTAAAAGTATTGAAAAACTTCAGTTGACCTTTACTATTGATAATACCCATCATCATTTGGTCCATTGTGCACTCCATCAAAATTGTTGTACCGTCAACTTCCTTAATCAATTGCAGTGCACGAATGAATAAACTTGATCTGTGTGTGAATTTTGTTTTGGGGAATTGACCTCTAAAGTCATCAACTTCAGCTAAACTTTGGAAATAGATGTTTTGTGTATTGAGCCAGGAAATATAATCTCGATTATTGTGATGCTTCTTAACATCATAATCAAAATGATTTAACCGTAAATACTTTGATTCAAGCTTCTTTTCATAAAATTCTTTTGGTATCAAAGTATTTTGTCCATTTGCACAATAGCTTAAAGGCACATTATCCCTCGAGGACCATTTGCTGCAAATTGTTTGCTGCAGTTCATTGAGAAGTGACTGCCTTAAGGGTTGATTCAATTTGATCTTTGCTAAATACACAATGGCTCCCTGCTCAAGTGAAGAGCTTATAGCCGCAAAAAGGAAACCCCCATTTTCTTCTACATATACTTTTTGTATATCTAATGGATCAGGATTTTCACCGAAATGCAGTTCATCCTTTTCATTCATTTCAGCTTAAATAAGATTGGGATACGAATTATTATTCCCAGTTACCGCTAGTGGTAGGGTCAACCATAGAACCGACCTGCATATTTTTAAGGTCTTCATAATAGCGTTTCTTTTGATCCTTAAAGAGAGCTTCATTTGGAGCAACAACCTGGAAGACTTTCACTGGGACATTGTTCTTAACAATTTCACCTGCATCCATATCATACATCTTGCCTCCTGAAAAAGGTATGTATGGTAGAGAGTCGACATTAAAAGGAACTCTTGGGTTCCTTTCACTCATATATTTGTCTGTAAACAAGTTGGGAAATACTGGTTCTAAAATGGTATCACGACTAATTAATCCCATTTTTAGAGCGTCCATCTCAGATAATGTATCCGGTCTGTCACCAACCATTCTCACAAATGGCATAGAATCATATTTCACGAAACTCATAAGTGTGTCAAAATTCTTAGTAAAGACGCCATTTGCAGATTTATATGCTAACTGCATTGCACGTATGTCTTTCAAATATTGCACTACTTGTTCGAATCTTTTGTCTTTTACGTTTTCAAATTCCACAGGCTCCTTGATAGACTTATAATCCAAACTTGTAATTCCAGCCACTCCTAAAGCGAGAACAAGAGAAACTACTATTCTGAGCGGTTTAGTTAGTACATCAAATGAGTTCAACAAGTAGACTAGTGATGCAAACAAAGAACTGGCCGCGCCAATTTTAAAAAACGCATTTTGCCTAGAGGTGAATGCCAGAATCAGTAGAACCAATGACAAAAGACACCAAAAAATTACCCATGCATACTTACCAAAGAAATATCTCATCTTGTTATTCAATTTAAAGCCCAGCAAATCTACAACTTTTTTTTCCGCAATAAAATGAATTTAAAAGTGGATTGTAAACGAATTATTCTGTGGTAGCAATTAACACTTGAGCGGCTTACCGTGCAACCTGATTTCGACTGGCTATGAAATTAAAATTGATATCCGCTTTAAACGTTAAAATTATTAGCGATCCATACCACTCCAATCAACAAAAAAAGCAACGACAGCATACCGAACATAAATCCTAAGAAAGCGTGGTAATATACCTGAGCATACTTTTGTGGCATATTTTGTACTCTGAATATGCTTGCAATACCAAAGGATATGGCAAAAACTGCTGGCCAAAAGCTTAAAATAAATATGAAAACTCCCAAGGTGCCAATTTGAGTGAAAATGCTTGTTGCAAGGCCTACTACTCCCATAACGCTTGCGCTTACGCCAAACCCATAGGCCAATTTGCCTAAAGGATCAAATCTAGCAATTGAATCCACATATAGTGAGTCATCATTTGTTGTCAGTAAAGTAAATGAAGGTTTTTTTATCTTAATGGATTCAATTGCTATTGGCTCTAGCAAAGGGGTTAAGGAGGAAGTGCTTTTGGTTTCGAATACCAATTGAGGCTGTTTTAGAGAAATATCAGTCTCTTTTCCAGATACACTGGCTAGATTCTCAGAGCTTTTTGGTTTGTAAGAATTTAGGATTGTTATGCCTTTCCTGTGCTTTCGTTTGAGCATTTGTATATTCTGACATCCAAGGGAAAGTCCTAGAATCAGAGCAAATATCGTTGAAAGACCAATACTAAAGCGCATGTTGCTAAGTTACATTTTTTATGGTTTATCCTTTGGCGCAATTTTTCGAGTAAAGCCCCACCAAAGTGGAGCAGCTCTGCCAATCATCCAGAGTATGAGAGAAATCCAAATACCGAATAATTGAAGATTTAGGTATTCAGCAATGTAAATGCTTGGGATAAAAAGTGTTACTGTCGAAAAGAATAGCACATTTCGAAGTTGTTTTGCTTTCCCAAGTCCTTTGTAAACGCCATCAAATGTAAAAGCTACTGCGTTAATGGGTTGTGCCAGAATTAAAAGCCAAAAAATAGCTTTGAACGCAGAAATTACGAGAGGATCTTTTGTG
>JALEGO010000297.1 GCA_022763165.1 Flavobacteriales bacterium | reverse complement strand
TAAAAGTCTTTGATTGGCCTTTTGTTTTTCTTGATTATTTATGGCATTCAATAATCTATTCTCTTTTTCTTTGATATTTTTTTCGTTTTCAAGTTCTTGTCTTTTTGATTTAAAATTATTTTCCAGTTGGTTTTTTTGAATAGTTAAGCGAGCTTCTGCATTGAATATGCTATCCGACATTTCTTTTTCAAGAGACAAATATTTAAACGCATTTTTGTAGTCTTTCTCCTCAAAAAATATCTTTCTTAAAACATGAGCACTTGCTTCTATGTCATCTGGAAAGCCTACAGATTTAGCTATCTGAAGAGCTTCTTTTCCAAGTTTTTTTGCCATTTGACGATTTCCTTGTAACAGTTGAATTTCTGCCAAATCGACTTTTGCACGACATATTCCCTCTTTATTATTGATATCTTTATGTAGCTTTAATACCTCATTAAAAAGAGTTTCGGCCTTTTTGAGAGATCCTTTTTTTAGATAAATATTGCCCAAAAGCCCTTTTGAGTTGGCTTCTCCTAGAACTTCTCCAATTTTGGAGCTTGCAGCGATTGCTTTTTCAAGATTTTCAATGGCCAAATCATATTTTTTTTCCTTGTTAAGAATAAAAGCTAGATTGTGATATGAAACTCCAATATTTTCGATGTCATTGATGCGTGTTTGAATGTCAATAGCAGCATAAATTTTTGTTTTTCCCTCTTCAAGATTATTGAGTTTTCCTTGGAGGAAACCAATATTTTGTAGGCAAAACCCAATGCCTGATGAGTCATTAATTGTTTTAAATACTGAGAGAGCTTCATTTTGTTTTTGAAGTGCTAGGTCCAATAAACCTTGACTTTGGTATATAGAAACGATATTGATTAATGCGTAGGCATAATACTCTAAATCAGGGTCGTCTTTTTGTACGTCAATGGCTTTTTCATAATACTCAATTGCCAATGCCGAATTACCTGTATCACTAACAATCGTACCCAAGGTGATATAACTAGCTGCCATGAGTTGCTTATTGCCAATAACGCGTAAAACCTTTAAGGATTCAAAACAGTAGTGGATAGCTTTATCCATGTCCCCATAGAAGGATGCATAAAAGGCAATGTTGTGGAAGGCTCCAGCTTTAAGCTCGAGTAATTTTTCAATAACAGCAGAATCGTTTTCTGTTTCTATCTTTTTCGACAATTTATCTAATAATAGATCATTATATGAATCATAAACTATTGGATTTTGAATCAGCTCGATAGCATTATAAATGGCTTCTAATCCTTCAACTGAATTACTACCATGGTATAAATTCAAGCAACTATCCAGTATTTTTAGTTCGGCATTTGATAATTGCTCCGTATCAATCTTAACTAAATAGAAGTTATTTTGCTTTTCATTTATTCCAAGCACCAATTGAGTGTTAAAACAAACTAAGAATAGAAATAATGATCTCAAAAATGACATAACCCTGGAGTTTTTTGTGCCTTTGGGATGAGCAATTTAATTGATTGAAGTCAACAATAATAATTGTTGATTAAATATTTTTTTGTTTGCTTCTGAATGCTTTAATTTGCAATCCGTTTTGGAGAGGTGCCAGAGTGGTAATGGAGCAGATTGCTAATCTGTCATCGGGCAACCGATGCCTGAGTTCGAATCTCAGTCTCTCCGCAAAAGAGTTAGGACATATAAATCCTTTACTCCTGAGGTGTTCGAAAAAAAGGACGGTTCAAAAAATAGAAAGTTCGGGGTGTAGCGTAGCCCGGTTATCGCGCCTGCTTTGGGAGCAGGAGGTCGCAGGTTCGAATCCTGCCACCCCGACAAGAGAAGAAAGCTCAACTGAAAAGTTGGGCTTTTTCTATTTACGAATGTTGGAAATCATAAGCGCAAAATGGAATTTATTGAGATGCCAAAACTCATTTGTTCATTCAGTTTTGTGAAGTAAGTCTTGAACACTCATGCAAATTGTCGCTTGAAGTCTGTTTAATGAAAAAAACTTGAATGGAATTGGAATGGGAAGGTGCTAAACCTATTTTTGCATGAAAATCACCAATTAAGAAAAGTAAATGAACCTGAAGCCAATAATAAAACTGTCTCAAATTGAGGACAGAATTCCCAAACATGGACTGGTCAGCGATATAGACTTAGTTATAATAAAATACGATAACAACTTTTCTATTTTATATGGTAGATGCTTGCATAGAGGTGCTTTGATGGCAGATGGACATATAGAAGGAGCTAATTTAATATGTGGTGTTCACGGATGGGACTACAGATATGATACTGGTGTTAGTGAATACAACAATAAAGAGGTGTTGCATAAATTTTCTGCACATGTTGATGGAGAAAACCTGTGTGTGGACTTGGACGAAATAAATAAGTTTAAGGAGGAAAACCCTCCAGCTTTCGACAGGGAGGCCTATCAGGGTGCGTATGCTGATACCCATCCAGAGGAGACGGAGCCTTACACTTTGTATATTAAAGAATTAGCGGCAAACGGACTTAAGAATGTAGGACACCATGGCTTCACCTCTTCAATGGGTGTAGACAGAAATAAACTACCTAAATGGGAGGAGATTCAATTTCTTCCAGCTCAGATGGCAAACAAACCCTTATTAGATGATGATGAAGTTTCCACAAAGGTTATAATTGGTCCAAAAGCCAAAAACCCTTTGCAATTGGATATTCCGATATTTGTATCTGACATGAGTTTTGGTGCATTGTCAAGGGAAGCTAAGATTGCTCTATCTAAAGGGGCAGAATTGGCAGGAACAGGTATATGTTCTGGTGAAGGAGGAATGTTACCCGATGAAAAAGCTGAAAATTCGAAATATTTATATGAGTTAGCTTCGGCCAAATTTGGTTTTTCTTGGGATAAATTGGAAAGTATTCAGGCCTTCCACTTTAAAGGAGGACAAGGTGCTAAAACTGGAACAGGTGGACACCTTCCAGGCAACAAAGTTAAAGGAGAAATAGCAAAAGTCAGGGGACTAAAAGAAGGTGTGTCTGCCATTTCTCCGGCTACATTTACCGATAGTAATTTACAAACTGCCTCAGATTTTAGAAATTTTGGAAATAAGGTAAGGGAAATATCAGGAGGTGTGCCAATCGGTTTTAAATTAGCTGCTAGTCATTTAGAAAAAGATCTGGCTTTTGCGCTTGAAGCAGATGCAGATTATATTATTCTTGACGGGAGAGGTGGAGGAACTGGTGCTGCACCAGATGTATTAAAAAATAATATTAATGTTCCCACTATTCCTGCTTTAGCGAGAGCAAGAAAGTTTTTAGACGATCAAGGAGTTAAGGATGTTACACTCATAATTACTGGAGGATTGCGGATTGCCGATGATTTTGCAAAAGCCCTGATGTTGGGCGCTGATGCAGTTGCTGTTTCAAATTCTGCTTTGCAAGCCATTGGTTGCCTGGGTATGAGAGCTTGCAGCACTAATAATTGCCCTGTTGGCATTGCCACACAAAAAGAAAGCCTCAGAAATCGAATTGAAATCAATGTTGCAGCACAACGCTTAGCTCGTTTTTTTGGTGCTTCGAATGATTTAATAAAGGTCATAGCCCGTGCATGTGGTTACAATAACATTGAGAAATTCAACAAAGACGATCTATCCACATTAAACAGAGAAATGTACTATTTAACTGGGATTAACTACGCTGGTTTTATAAAATAATAATCACAAATTTTTTCTGGGATTATACGCTTCTATTAAGTCATTCCTTGCCGGGTTGATTATTCATCATTTCAAAAAACTCAGGATCTGACATATTTTTTCTATTGTCCAACAAGAAATTAGCATCATCTCCTGCTCTGTATCTTAATTGATCTGTACCATCTGTTACAGCCCTATGAATAACTTCTGCTACGAGACTGGGTGGTGAAACTGTATTATCCGGATTTTGCCATTGTTGCGTTAAAGCATTAATAATGGGCTGGTATTCTTCAATATTTCCAGTTTGAAAGTCAAAAGAACGTCCACCAAAATCAGTGGCAATGAATCCAGGTTCTACGATTTTTACTTGTACACCAATTTCTTTCATTTCATAATGTAGGGATTCTGAGATGCCCTCAACTGCAAATTTAGTTCCATGATAGAGTGAACCTAAGGGAAACGTCATTTGACCACCAATAGATGAAATATTGACAATAACACCACTTTTGTTTTTCCTAAAGTGAGGGATTATCGTTTTAGTGACATCAATTAAACCAATCACATTTGTGTTGAATTGCCTTATAATGTTTTCTCTTGGGAAGGCTTCTAATGGTCCATAGGCTCCGTAACCTGCATTGTTAATAAGCACATCAATATTTCCAAATTTTGAGATACCATTTTTAATAGCTTTTTGTATGGATGTTAAGTCAAGCACATCCAACGTCTCCAGTTGTACATTCTCCAACTGGTTTAATTCTTTTTCTTTTTCAGGAGAACGCATTGATGCAATTACGTTCCATCCGTGTTTTTGAAAGTTAATAGCCGTTGCCTTGCCAATTCCACTGCTTGCTCCGGTTATCAATATTGTTTTTCTCATTTTAGCCTCTGTTTAAAGTAAGCAGATTTTCTACTCCGTTTGCAGTGTAGATTGCTTTAGTCGTTTCACTAAGAACTTCATTATAGTTTTCAATTGGTTGCTTTAAGCCAGAAAAATCGACAACTGTTCTGAATGGTTTTTCACCAAATGGGATGTTAACTAAATTTACCACAGCCTCTGCAACTCTTTCAGGCCTTTGCTCTGGAATAGATTCAACGTAAGCTACATAGCCATTAAGCGAAGCTTCGGGAAGGTTTGCCATTTCACCGTATTGGGTTAACCTTTCAGCATCGCTTGGTGTTATCATACCACCCATAAAACCTGTAGGAAAACCTCCTGGCTCTACAATGCAAGACTCTATTCCGAATCCTGAAAGTTCTGCTCGGTAACCCTCTGCCAGAGATTCTAAGGCGTATTTTGAAGCGGAATAAGAAGCTAAAAATGGTGTAGTAACTCTACCAATACAACTAGACGTGTGGATAATTGTTCCTTTTCCTTGTTGTCTAAGGTATGGCAAAACTGCTCTCATAACGCGCTGAACTCCAAAAACATTCACATCAAACATTTTCTGAATATCGTTTGCTGTAAAACACTCGAGAATTCCATTGGCTCCAATTCCAGCATTGTTAAACACAGTATCCAAACCACCCATAACATCAATCGCTGAATTTACACCTTCTATGACGCTGTCCTCACTAGTTACGTCCATTTCAACCAGATCAACACCACAATTCTTTAACTCATCTGCGATCCTTTCATTTTTACCTGAAACAGAACGCATTGTTCCTACTACTTGATGTCCATTTTCAACCAATTGAATACAAGCAAGGCTTCCAAAAGCTCCACTTGCACCTGTAACTAAAATTTTATGTTTCATATCTTAAATTTTTAATGATTTGAAACAAATATCTGACTTATAATACTCATAGATTAACACGAATAGAGGAAGGTTAAACACAAATCGCAGAAGCTTTACGCATTTGTTTTATGCTTAGAATTGAACGTTATAATTTGCGGCAAATTGTTTAGGAATATTCTCATCTAATTCCCCTAGATTTTGTCGCAAATCAATTTCTATTCCTCTGGCAATGGTCGATATGGGTACATCATTCGCTGTACCCTCAAAAGGGTTTTCACCAGTCCTGCCAATTCTTTCCAT
>JALEGO010000296.1 GCA_022763165.1 Flavobacteriales bacterium | reverse complement strand
TAACTGAAACCAATAAATAGACGCCTTTTCCAACCGATTCTAGTAGCCAATATTACGGCATCATTATATCTGTAGAAGATACCACCTTGTATTTCGCTAGAAGAAGAAAAATTAGTGAACCTTGAATCCATTCCCGCAATATATCTTATCCAGGACCCAGCTATAACTTCTAGCGCTCCTCCTTGATTTGCAGCCATAAGCTGTGGCTCCAAGTCAAAGTTCCTGAAGAATAAGAACCATTTCGTGTGGAGTATGTATTTTCTAAGCAAACGGTCATTTCCATTCTCTAAAAAACCTTGATTTGGATTATGTGGGTGTGCAATTGCTAATCCCATTTCGCCCTCATAGTTTTTATCGGAACTATAATATAGAAGTCCTCCAACAGACGCGTCTATGTAATTCTTTTTTTGTGAACCAATTACCTCTCCAATAGAAGAACCTGGAACATAAAAATGTCCATTAAATTGATTGTCCCATTTCAAATCGCTTCCAATGTTAATACTTCTCTGACCGAAACCAACAGACAATCCTGCGGCCAATTGCCATTTACTGTTTAAAACAGTGTTATAAGCACCACTGAGAGCTACATAATTTAATCCTAATTGAGTTGTTCCCGCTTCATCGTTGAAAAACTGAATACCTCCTCCTAAGTATTTGCCTGCATTGTCCTCTTTAAATCGAATATCTGCAGAACCGCCAAAGGTTGTAAAAGCATTACCTAAAGACGCCCACTGATTTTTATATACAGTATTGAGTCTGTAGTCGCCTATAAAGCTACCTGTTAAGGCGGGATTGAGGGCAAGAGGATTGTTGTAAAATTGTGAGAAATGGAAGTCTTGAGCACTCAATGATAAGTTGATGAATATGAGTAGTATTGCGAGCGCTTTATGTGGCGTATATTTTTTGTTCATGAAAACTATCTTAAAAGGGTGAAGTCTCCTTGGATTTCATTAGTATTTCCGTCAACCGTATATTTCAACCTGTATATATAAATTCCGGAAGGGGCTTTCAAGCCACCGGAGGTCCCATCCCATCCTTCACTCAAATCAGTTGTACTGTAAACCTTTTGTCCCCATCTGTTGTAAATTGTCAATAAACCTGATTCTAAATTGTTTACATAGATTTTGAATAGATCGTTAAATCCATTGTTGTTGGGAGAAAACACATCGGGAATGAAGATTTCATCTGGTTCCCTGACGCAAATCTGGGTTTCAGCAGTATCTGGGCAGCCAGCCGCATTGAATACAACAAGCATTAGATCATAATTTCCTGGGTCACCAAATTTAACCGTATTGTTCTGATCATTAACTAAAGGACTTTTTTGGCTTTCTTCCACAATCCAAACACCACTGTCCGCAGAGGTTACTGGTGCAAATAAGACCTCAGGAGGATAGCAATCTAGAGGTTCTACAGGTATTATCTCAGCTACAGCAGGAATTGCGAAGCCCATAATAATTTGGGCAGTATCGTCAACAGAGCATCCGTCTGATACGACTAAGGTTACAGTATCCGTTTCAGGATACTCACCAAAAAAGACTGCGCTCTCGGTACTTTGAGACCCTCCAGTGCTCCATATGAATATATGATTTGCTGTTGTATCTCCACCGGAAATCTGTGATTCTAATAGTACGGTATCTCCAGTGCATATCCCTCCAGGCCCCAGGATTTCGGCTTCCAATGGATCGAAGAAATTGATGCATCGTGAAACGGTGTCTGAGCTACAGTTGTTTCGATCCAATACATAAACCTCAAAGCACTTCGAAAGTTGGTTAGTGTAATAAAAAGGTCCCGGTCCAGTCCATGAGTTGTCCCAATGATAGACATAGGGTGCCTGTCCCATGCTTATGAATGACTGTACAAGTGTAGAATCACCGTCACATAATGTTGTATCATTTGGAACAATAGCAAGAATAGGTAATTCTGGGCTCGGCACAGTAACTTGCGCAATGCTATCACAACCCAAATTATCAGTTATGGTTACTGTATATGTTCCGCCCAATACACCAGTAATTATAGAATCAGTAGAGTTATTTGGGTCATCCCAAGCATATGTATAAGGCGGGTTTCCTCCAGCGTTGATTGTGATGACCGCCAGTCCTGTTCCTATACCGCAAATGGAACTATCAGAGTCAGTTACAAAAAT
Source organism: Flavobacteriales bacterium (assembly GCA_022763165.1). Lineage (GTDB taxonomy): Bacteria > Bacteroidota > Bacteroidia > Flavobacteriales_G > JALEGO01 > JALEGO01. Next base: position 4,844 of record JALEGO010000296.1, on the reverse strand, counting down.
AAATGGGGCAGGCGATGAAATTGTAAAATTGGTATCTAATAGGCAACCTAGTGAATCAGTAACTGTTACAAAATATTTCCCATCACATAAGGAATCAATTTTATTTGTGTCAGGGTGAGAAGGGGACCATTGGTATGAGTAAGGGCTAGTTCCTCCACTAATGGCTATTTCACCTGTTCCATCACAAGAATTGTGACAGTTTGTGCCGACTGTCACTATAGTTGCTTCCATCGAATCTGGTTCAGTAATGTTGAACTGAAATGTGTCAATACATGATCCGGAGGTGTCCCTGGCAACAAGTGTATAAATTCCGGTGTCTAGTCCATTAAAGTTTGGGTTGTTTGACCAAGGGCTGTTATCAAGCGAAAACTCTGCAGCCCACAATTCAAAAATGGTTATACTTCCATCCGCAGCATCAAAACAAGTTGAATTTACGATTATCGTGCTATCAACTTGAGGTGGATCATAATCATAGAATACTGAATCTGTAAACGTACAACCCAAATGATCTGTAGCGGTAAGATAAATCCAAGTGTCTTGTGAAGGAGCATTTGCTAGAGATGTATTGAGGCTTGAACCAGGGTTCAACACAGCCGTACCATTATTTGTAGACCAAAGAAAGGAATTATTGTTATTTATAAAGTCGTTTGAAAGTGTACTATAATCGTATACAATAGGAGTCGTATTTGAATTTGATAAAGGCACTGTAAAGACAGAAGCAGTGGCAGTGTTACAGGAATTGTCGTTTATCGGTGAGTTAACATTTGAACTACTATAAGTCACTTGTACGCTTGACTGACAACCATCGTTTGTAGTGGTGCTAAAAGTTAGTGTAACGCCTTGAAGTACTCCAAAATCCATGGCGACACAATCGTAAATCTGCACACGCCAATCCCCCAATGCGGCATTACAACCATAGAGATCAGCAACTGTTCCAGTTGGATAGTTGCCTCCGAACACATTGCCCTGGTAAAACTCATAAGTACCAGTGAAGGGAGGAGGCATAACGTAATTGGTGGTCCAGTCGCATAGAACAAAAGGAGTGTTGGATGTAGTAGAAAAACATAAGTTGTTCACATCATTGAAGCTATTGCAGCAACAACCATTCAAAGGATCAATTACTTGAGGGTGTGGTGCTAATGTAACTCCAGGATTACCGCATGCGGCAGGCCCCCAAAGAACAAACCCTAAATCAGAAACGAAAGTGTGTGTCGCATCAAAACAAACCGTTATGTCGGTGTTTGCATCAATAATGAAGGGCTCAGGAGGAGGATTGAAATACACAAAGTCAGGTGTGCCAGCAAAAGTGGCATTCAATAAAGTATCTCCTGGACAACCAACACCAAGAGAGTCAATATTTATTTGAAGTCTATTCACGAACACCCATGCAATGTGGCATTCTATTGTAGAACCTTGGGCATCCTTAATTTGTACTTTGTACCCTCCAGACCCTAAGTTCGAAAGTGTAGAGCTACTAAGCCCTGAAAAGGACTGGAAAGTAATGTAGTTGAACACAGTACTGTCATATTTTTGCCACTCAAAGGTCAAATTGGTTCCAGGGGTCGTTGGGTTAGCTATCAACTCTCCTGTCATCGTATCTGTACCATTTGCACAGAAATAATAAATTGAGTCATCTGGAGCTCCATTTGTGTATGTCGTTGAAAAAGATCCTACAGATGTAGGAGCAGTTATCTGAGCACTGATGCTTGAAATGCCTACAAAAAGGCATACTATTAATAACGATATGTAAGCTTTTGCTGTCATCTGATCAATGTGAAATCTCCTTGTTCACTTAGCGTTTGACCATCGTCAAACGCGATGTCCAAGAAGTAGAGATATATTCCACTAGGCATATCCAAACCTCTAAATTTTCCATCCCAACCAGTTTCCAAAGTTAAGGATTCAAAAACTTTTTCTCCCCATCTATCATAAATTAACAGTTTAGCAGTGCTATAGTTCTTAGCATAAATCCTGAATACATCATTGAATCCATTTCCATTTGGAGAGAAGATATCAGGGATAAAGAATCTATCAGACTCTTTTACACAAATCTCTAATTCAAAAGTATCTAGACAAGCCTCAGGACTTGATGTTACCAATGAAACTTCATAGGATCCTGGGCTTTGAAAATAGTGAGAAATCGTCTCTCCGGGAGTGTATGGAATAGTTATGTTGCCAAGGTCCCAAATACCTGTGAGGCTATTATCACTTTTGTCTACTAATTCTACATCCTGAGGATAGCAATCTAATGAATCCGCCAATTCAAAAAGCGCTTCCGGTGGCTGAAGAACTGAAATTTCTGCATATACAGTGTCATTGGGAGCACAGCCATCTGAGATGACCACAAAGTATGTAGTGCTGCTTGGGTATGCGCTATCCGGTCCTACAGTAACCTGATCGTTATTTCCCAAATTATCGCTCCATAAGTAAGAATATGTCGGTCCCATGCCACCTGTACCAGATGCCAAAAGATCTACAGTGCCATTTTCGCATACTTGAGGCCCTCCCGTAATCATGCCTTTGATTGGTGGAAAAATATTGAAACATGCCGTTTCCAGTTGAGATTCACAACCTTTACTGTCTTGTATTTTGACTGTAACACAAGTTGAATCAGTAACAAATAAAGCATGTGGTCCGCCACCAGTCCATCCATTATTCCAAACAAAATTATAAGATGGGGTCCCTCCAGAACCCGATGAAGAAATACTTAAGGCGGAACCTGTACAAAGAGTGGAATCACCAAGGTTTAAAGATGCTGTGGGCTTTGGGAAAATAGGGATGTCAACAATAAAAGCAGTATCACATCCTCTATCATCAAAGACAGTAACTGAATATAGTCCTTCAGCCAATGCAGTGGCACATGAGTCATTACCTCCTCCTGAGTTTTGATCCCAGACGTATCCATAGGGAGGGGAGGCGCCTGATAAGTTCGTAATACATGCCTGTCCATCATCAACAGAGCAAGAAGTGGTATCGATGACCAATACAAATGAAAATGGACTTGGTGCTGAGACTAAAAAGCTATCATTTGCTGTACAACCATTTGAGTCGATGACAACTAAAAGAAAACTATCAGGACAGAGTCCCACAGTGAAGTTTGTTGTTGAAGAGCCTGAAGGCCAATTATAGGTATACGGACCTGTTCCACCGCTTACTCCTGCCACTGCGCTGCCATCGCACACGTTGTGACAATTGGCATCATTGGGAGATACCTGGGCGATTAAGGTGTCAGGTTGTGTGATGGTTCTACTTACCGTGTCGATACATGTTCCAGAAGAATCTTCAAGAATAATGCTGTAAATACCTGGTCCCAAATTGCTAAAAACGTTTGAATTTTGCCATGTTGTTCCTAGATCAATGCTGTATTGACTTGCCCATAAATTATGTATTGTAATTGATGCATCTCCATCTCCAAAACACTTTATTTCTTGAACCGCAACACTGTCTATTTGGGGAGTTATATAATCGAAAAAAACCGAATCACTGAAGGTGCAACCTAAGTGATCCGTCATGGTGAAATAAAACCAGGTATCTTGAGTTATTGGAGCACTTGGAGTGGGGTTTAATACATTTGGATTTACAAATGTAACACCGTTGTTCGTGGTCCATTGAATAGAGGATGGATTGCTCGATTGATGCAGGGTTAAAAGGGCATCATAATCATAGACTATTGGTGTAGAAGGCACATTATTAGTATAATTCAACGTAATTTTAGTGGCAGTGTTAGGATTATGACCACCGTTTGGAGCTCCTTCTGCTATCGGAATGTTAGCGCCAGTAATTTCATGGACAATGGTATCTCCTTGACCGTCACAAGTAACGAATCCAGGATTAATAATTTTCAAGGATACCTCCTGAACGGTTGGGTTATCCGGGGGTGCAAAATCCAAAAAGATCATTTCCCAATTGGGTTGTGCTGCGTTGCAACCGTTTAATGCGTATATATCATTGACGGGATAGTTATAGCCATTGAAAGGGTCAGGCGGACCAAATCCAAACGTTCCAGTCAATGCTGCGATGGGTTGTGCACAAACATCAAAATTCACAGGTAAATCAGATCGGAAACAGGCATCCACACCAGACCCTGGATTGCAGAAAGCTGATATTGAAAGGTCGCTGGCAGCGGCAAATGGAACGACTGTCACTCTTGTGCCTCCGCAAGTAGCTGGTGCTTCTAAAACAATTCCCATATCGCTGATATAAGGAATGTTACCTTTGACGCAAATCTCAAAAATCGTATTGGAATCAATGTAAACCGGATCTGGTGGTGGGTTGTAGTATTCAAACTTTGTCAATGCTGGTCCACTATAGTTGGCTTGAACAGGATTATTGGGTGCGCAACCCGTTCCAAGAGCATTAAGATTTAGATTGATATCAACTACATATACCCACGCAACATGACAACCAACAAGGTTGCCTAGATTATCTTGAATAATAACTTTATATCCTCCCGATAGAAGGTTGGGTTGCGTACTGGTAGGAACATTGATGCCTACATTAAACGTCACAAATTGTTGCAATGCTGGATTGAACTTTTGCCAAATGAAGTTATAGGTACTAGAAGGATTGGGTCCTGAAGCCACCAGTTCTCCTATGTTTGGAGGTCCTGGAGAACAGAAATAGTAAATCGTGTCATTAGCTAATCCAGCACTGTAATTTGTAGGGAATTGTCCGGTAGCATTGGGTGCACTTATCTGAGCCTCAGTGTTTAACTGAATACCAAATAAAATTGAAAATAATAAGACTACAATTGATAATCTCACGGCTACTTTGTCCTTGTGTGCAAAAATACTAAAACCCTATCAATTCTCGAACAGGTAGGATTGCAATTAAGACTGCAAATC
>JALEGO010000295.1 GCA_022763165.1 Flavobacteriales bacterium | reverse complement strand
TATCCTATGAAATTGCAATTAAACATGAAGATTATTTTAATGCTGCCAATTTAATGATCTGCTTAGGTGCTCAATTTTTTGAGATAGGAGATACTGTACAAGGAATAGAGTATATGAACAAAGGTATTGCGCATAGTATAAAGCATAACATTCCATACGTTCAAGCTTCAGCCAATGCTTATTTGGCCAACTATTATGGAAAAAAAAATGAACTCGACTCCGCTATATTATTTTATGATCAGGCTCTAGTATTGATGAGGAAAATAGGCGACCGGCAAGGGGAAATAAAATCATTAAAAGGCCTTGCAAATGTTTATCATAATAAAAAGCAATACAAGCAGGCTTTAAGATATGCCAAAGAAGCCGAAGTCCTGTGTATTGATTCCATTTCCACCCTTCGAATACAGGAGGCCCTATACAATATATATAAGGGTCTAGGAGACTATAAAAAAGCAATGGACTATCATGAAAAATGGAGCACTTTAAATCTTGCGATCATCAATAATGAAAATAAAATTGCTCTTGCCGAAGCTCATCTGATGATGGAACACAACAAAGAAAAAAGACTATTGAAGCAAGAGAAAGCTTTATTGCAGTTAAAAGTTAAACATCAAAAACAAGAACAGAGATTAACACTTTCCGTCATTGGAGTGAGCATCGTTTTGTTATCATTTTTAGTTTATTCGATTATTCGAAGGAAAAGAAACCTACAACAGTTTGAGTTTGAAAAAAGAATCATCAATACTAATCTGGATAAACTAAAATTGGAACAAAGGCTCCTGTTGACTCAAATGAATCCACACTTCATGTTCAATGCTTTAAACTCCATAAGTGCATTTATATCTAAAAACAATACGGTAGAGGCCAGGTATTTTCTAGCCAAATTTGCCAAAATCATGAGACAAATTCTGGACGCTTCTCGTAAAACGAGTATCACTTTAGAAGACGAACTTAGTATCCTTGAAAACTATGTTCAACTGGAGTGTTTAAGGTCTGGCAAACGCTTTGAATATCAGATCAACGTTTCGACACCCATTAAAAACTCATTAGAACAATTTTCGATTCCTCCGATGTTGCTTCAACCTTTTGTTGAAAACGCCATAAAACATGGTCTCGATAATCTTGATTCAAAAGGACATTTATCAATTAACCTAAAAACAGTTGATCAAAATTATCTGTGTATAGAAATCATTGACAATGGTATTGGTTTTGAAAAGGCCAAAGAATTAAAGGAGAAGCTCAAATTACACAAGTCTGTGGCCATGGAAATAACTAAAGATCGGCTCGAAGGGTACAATAGGAATCATAGGCTTCCTATAGAAATAATGATAGATGATCTCACACTAAGAAACTCTAAAGGCACCAAGGTCATTGTCATGCTGCCAATTGCAGCTTAGAAGATTTTTTCGTAAACCTTATGTTCAATTTTTGTGACCTTCTTCTCTGGCTCCAGAATTTCGAAGACATTGTTCTTGATAGTATGAGCAATGGTTCCTGTAGGCAGATTATTACAATCTAACCCAAAGGGGTCTTGAATCTCCTCAGCCATCAGCTCTAAACCTATGAACGCAAAGAAAATGATCATGACTATTGGAACAGAAGCCCACATCCCCAAAATAGGAGCAAGCGCAAATGGAATCAATAGGGCATATGCTAAAATGAAAATCTTGATGTATGTCGCATAAGAGAATGGAATTGGTGTCTTCTTAATACGTTCACAAGCACCCAAAATATCCAGCAAACTTTGAAGTTGTGGTTTGAAATTGAGTATGTCTTCACCTGTGATGTAACCCTTTTTATATTGCTGTTGAACTAGGTCGTGAATCTGATTGGATATATGATTTGGGACGTGCGTTTTTGTTTTATAAATCTCCAACTCACTTTCAGAAACAAATATGAGTTCTTCCAGCTTTGTTCCTTTTCTCAGGTGTTCTTTAAATGAAATACAAAAATTACTAATTAGCACCGCAAGCTGATGCCTATTGGCTTGATCTTCTTTTGGAAAAGTGACATTGGCCATGATCGCCATGTTCCTGCAATTGTTTACCAATGCACCCCATTGCTTTCGTCCTTCCCACCATCTATCATAAGCTGTATTAGTTCTAAAAACCAATAAAATACTTAAGACAACCCCTAAAAAAGAAAAAACACCTAGGTCAATTTTCAATTTTTCAGTCAACTCAAAGTAGTCAAGAGGAAAACATACAACAAAAGCGAAAACACCCATTATTAGAGTCCCTCTTAAAATTTTAACCATGGTCCAGCTTTTCATCAGGTTTTTAATATCACCCAGAAAATGCTTATTCGGCTCGTATATTATCATAAACTCAAACGTGTTGATCCACGAGAATCGGGTTCCCGTCAGGGTCTTCTATAATAAAGGAATCGGGACCCTTGGTGTTTTCATCCGCTTCTTTCTTAAATTCTATGCCTTTTTCTTTTAGAGTTTTTTGTAAAACACGAACATCCGAATAGGACTCTAGAGTATTTGCTTTGGCATCCCATCCTGGATTGAATGTAAGAATATTCTTTTCGAACATACCCTGAAACAATCCTATAGTACAGTTTCCATTTTGCATGATCAACCAATTTTGAGTTATGTCACCTCCAAAAACTGTAAAACCTAAATTTTCATAAAACGCCTTTGAGGCATTGATGTCTTTTACTGAAAGACTTACTGAAAAATTCCCTAAATCCATATCAAAACTTTAATCAAAGGTAAGAATACATTTCACTGCAATATTGCATCAATTTCGCCTTCCCAAACAAAATTCAGTCACTTTAGAAACAATTTTTTTCAAATCATTGTTATAGAACCCTGTTGCATTAAAACAGTTGCATTCTATGATTTTATAGGCCCCATTACTTTCAGCAACATCCAAAACAAAAATAGCATGTGGGGAGAACAAACTACTGTTCTCTTCACAAAATTGAATGACACTACTTGGCACATCTTCACTATTAACATCCAGCGAACCATTCAACATGTATCGACTGCTATCAATAACTTTTCCATTAACAATAAAGTTTCTCCATTCTTTTGAAATTGACTTTGGGCTAGCAAAAAAGATCATCATTTGTGGATTAACTTCTTCCTCCTTGAAGGATTGAATTTTGGAATACCAGTCCAAAATATCACTTGCATTCATAGCCGCACCTGAAAAGCTTTTCGTATCGGAAATTGGTCTTAAAAACCATTTTTCTGCTTTTTGTAATTCATTTTCAACAAACTGTTTAAATGTATCAATTTTACCATCATAATTGAGCATCTTATCAGACCATTTATCTAAGTATGTTTTCATGTTAAACTGCTCTGGGTCATAAAACACACCTTTATAATGTTCACTCCTATGAGCATTCAACATTAACGTTGTTGACCCATAGAATATATTCATCTTCGCTTGGTTAAATAAAGGAAGGCTATTTGAAAACGGAATGCTCACAACTTCCTCAAACAGAATATTTTGGTCTTCAAATGCTTCGCGAAACTGGGTTAATATTGAAGGTTTCAATAAGTTCTTTTGAACCACCCATTTCAGTTCTGGTTTACTTTGGAATTTCATCAACGCTGTAATAAATTGGTAAATTCTTTGTTCGAAAAACCTCAACTTCCATATCCGCCCCTGCTGATGCCCCGCCAATTCTCAAAACTGCGTCACACCTTTCAGCCATTTCAAGCGACATTGGCATCATTATTTTTTCATAGCTTGATAATGTGTTTTCTATAATTGGAAGCGCCATATTGACCCCTATAATAGGCGTATGACCAAGCTTAAGTACTTCGTAAGCCACCTGATTTAGTTTAATGAGGTTTTGCTTCCATTTTTCAGGATCTTCGGATCCATGACGGTATGGTCCTGCAATCATTATCCACATACCACTAATTTACCAACAAATTTTTACGGTATCTATACATTCCACATTCAGGTAGCTCAAATAGCCTCTGCATACATTACCTTCATCGTCTTGAATCGGAAAAGCATAAGCAATTCCGGCTGAGAAGGCTCTGTTTTTCAATGGCCCTTGGGTAAAAATGAGTGTTCCTGATTTAATCTTTCCCAATATATTTCGACTACAAGAAGCTATTTCAAAACATGCAGCATTTGAACGAACGCTAATATCTCCTGTTTTACTAGTTCCAACCAACATAGGTGTTTGGTATTGACTCATATCACCAATATCACGCCCTTTTTTACATGAACCTGATATTAGTGGAATCGAATCCTCGATCGTCCACTCATGCACTTCTTCTTGAACGAACATGATCGAATCATCTGATTTTTCTACTTTGCTTGGCTTAAGGTAGCAAGTTGTTAAAGACAATAAGATGGAAACCAAGCTAATCTTCCACATCAAGAAAGGTTTTGAATTCTTTATCAACGGATGATATTGGATTGGATAAGTCGCATTGATTTGCAGAAAAGTATTCTACACCACTATGGATATTTTTTCTGGCACTGATAACATTCTTCTGACCAATTTTGAAAAGGCTTTCATGAATTCCACAAGAAGTCATTGCATCAAACTTTATAATTACCTCATCTGATTTGTCTCCTTTATATTGTTTCCGAACAACAAAACTCACACTTATGGCATCATATGGAATATTGCTCTTTTCAACTTTGATTACCTCTCCCAGGAAGACTAAATCCGAAATATCAGATCGTCTTTCGAAATTTTCTTGATCTAAAATAGGAAGACAATTGCATGCGATTAAACCATTGTGAGCTAGAATAAGAATAAAAACTAGAGATCTCATTAACTCTAAGGTACGGAAAATGCATCAGGTCAAAATGTTAAAGTTTCCTATTGGTTATTTGATGATAATAATCTTATTAAACAGCTCATGATCAGAAGAGCCCCGAATCGTATATGTGCCTGGGGGTATTTTGCTATCAATGTCTATGCCCATTACAAAGTGTTCCATATCATTTGTTAAGATGACCTTTGAGAATACTTCATTACCAAGGACATCATTAAGTACTACCAAAATCTCACCTGATTCATTCAAGTGTGAGCCTTGTACAAAGATTCTTGGTCCGTTATTAGGGTTAGGATATACTCTAAACTCTGGGGTTTCAAGCTCGGATTTGAATTCAAAGAACACTGTGCGTTCATAGTGAATAACACCATCTAAATCTACCTGAAGAAGTCGGTAATAGTTTATTCCGGGAACCGGAGTTTGATCTACAAAGTTATAACGCTGGACTGTGTTTGAGTTCAAATTTCCATCCACTCTTCCTATTTCATGGAATGTTTCACCATCAATTGATCTTTCAACAATAAAATAATCATTTTGAACCTCACTAAATGTTGACCACAACAACTCAACATCTTTCTCTTCGGTGAGTCTTGCTGTGAAGGATCCTAATTCTATTGGTAGTGGTCCACCTCCCATATCTGATATACCCAACTTAGCTAAAAACCCATCAAAGTCACCATTCGATGTTAACGTCACAGGAGACCCTGTTGGATCGAATGTGGTTTCCACCTCATACTTACCAGTAATATAGATATTGCCCGACCCATCATCCAAGAGGTTGAAGCCTTGTTCTACGTGCTCATTTCCGTGTGAAGAGGCTGAAACAAAATTTCCGGCAACATCATATTCAGCAAGATAAATATCTCCGCCACCTGCACTGGTGATTAAAGAATCCTTACCTCCACTTGGGTCAAAATCTACATTCGACCCCTCAAACACCCCGGATACCAATAAGTTACCCGAACTGGTAATTGTCATACCAAGCCCTGTTTCCAACTGGGAGCTATTTGAACCAATGGTAGTCACCCATGCGTTGTTAAGCAACGCATCAAAAGCCACAATAGCAATATCATCAGTACCTCCATCTGATGATTCTGTCACCGGAGCTCCCTTAGGATTAAAATTAGGGCTTCCGCTATAATTTCCTGTAATAAAGGTGTTTCCTGAGCCGTCCAAAACAGAGGCATTAGAAACATCATCTGACAAATCACCAATTTTAATGGAGTTTAAATATGCTCCACCTCCACTGTAAGTCGCAACAAACATATCTACACCTCCCGCTGAAGTTTGTAAGGCTGTACCTGCTCCAAAATCAAAGTCGACAGTGTTTGAAAATAGTCCAGTTATGGTATAACCTCCAGTTCCATTATTGGGAGAAAAACTCTTAATGGATTCGATGCCAGTACCTCCTATTTGTACATCTTGAATATAGTTAAGGTTAGCATCGAAACCTGCAACATCAATATCCGTTAGTCCGTTTGAGGTCCTTAGAACGGTTCCTGCACCGGGGTCCATGTCAGCTGTACCTTGGAAGTCCATTCCTACGAAAACTATTCCTGTAGAGCTGAGCTCAACAACCTGGCCCACATCATCACTGAGGTCACCTATCTTGATTGTTTTATTATGAGCCCCCGCCCCCGTAAATTTTGCAACGAATATATCC
>JALEGO010000294.1 GCA_022763165.1 Flavobacteriales bacterium | reverse complement strand
GATGACATGAAGTCCGGCTTGACCCATCCATCCATTGGTTTCTAGAAAATGATATCGATTGATGAAGTTGTATTGCTTAGTCAAAGGATTGTCTAAGAAACCATCTTGATTTCTGTCGTTTTCTATAGTTCTGGTGCTTGCATGCAACAGCACCATAGCTTGAACTTTGTCACTAAGTTTGTAGCTCAGATCAGAATTGAGCTCAAGCCTACCTCCTTGGTTGCCATACATATTGAGATAAAATCTGTCTTTAAGAGAAGGTTTTTTTAACTCAAAGTTGATTTGTCCTGTGATGCCCTGATATCCGCTAACAACAGAACCCACCCCCTTCGATATTTGAATGCTGCTCAGCCATGAGCCAGGCGTGTATGTTAATCCTGTTATATTATTAATACCCTGAAAGGTGGGGATGAGTTCTCGAGAAAACAGAACGTACTTCCCTTTTAAACCTAAAAGACTAATATGCCTATAACCACTGATCGCATCTGTGAAATGAGCATCCACTGAAGCATTAGTTTCAAATGATTCGGATAAATTACAGCAAGCTGCTTTACCAAGTTCCTTTTCATTTAGGGTTTGGACCTGAAGGGGTTTCAACATTGAAATCTCTGTAGAAGAGGTCCGACTCTTCACTTCAAATGACTCAAGTTCAACACTAGAGATTAAATTTACTATGATGTTTCTCGGCTGTTCCAATGGAATTGTGTCAGCCTTAAAACCGATAAAACTTACAATCAGTGCATCCTCTCCCTCAAATGGGATGCTAAAATGTCCGTTTTCGTCTGAAGCGGTTACTTTTTGATATTTTAACCAGTAAACATTGGCCCCTACTAAGGGTTCACCACTATGATCTTTAATCTCACCTGAAACAACTTGAGCACATAGATTCTGGCTTGCAAAAGCCAGAATCAAGTACATCAATATCCTCATGCTATTCCTTCTTTGGAGATGCTTTAGATTTGCAGCAACCTTTTGTTGCCGCTCCACAAGACTTCATTGGAGCACAATGTTGTGAGCCCTGAACAGCCTTGTCAATTTCGGCAAGGCCAACTTTTGAAGGGTTATATTTTACGATTAGCAAATTTGAGCCCTTTTCCCAATCAGCGGCTTTGACACCTTTCACACGCATTGCTGCTTCCTCAATTTGCATTTCACATTTTTCACAAGACCCTTTCACTGTAAGAGTATCTGTGTTAACTTCCGAATACCCTGCAAGCCCTATGAAGCAGAACATTCCGATAAACATATATTTTAAAGTATTCATTTCTTAACAATTTTGATTTTTAAATAATTTCTTGAAATAAAAATCGATTATCAAGCATAATGTAGAGGACAAGAAAACAGGCGAAAAAAGCTGATCTTCCTGACCCCTGGTGGACCATTAGAAGGGTTTGCTTGAGTATTCGCTTGCTCATCAATTTTTTGAAGACAATAATCTGTCGAATATAATCTTTCGGATAAGCAAATGAATTTCAGCTCGGATTTGAGATCTACTCCTGGAGCTGACTGTTCCAGAAACTTGGTGTCATTTTCGCAGCAATCAGACATATCTTTATCGCCACAACAGCATGATAAGTCCTTTTCCACGATAGAAACCTTACTAAGGTCGCCAGCACAGTAATGAGCACTAAAAACCAAGCCATTGGTTGATAGCAAGTACATTAAAGCGATTATGATCCTCAAAACATTCATCCTCTCTAAGGTACGAAATTATCTACTAAAATTAAATTTTGGTTTTTTTAATGGTTGTTGTGTTATCTACCCCAATAAGCCTAACCAACATATCTGCATCTGGAAATTGACTTAAGATTACCTTGGTTAATACTAAGAGAGGCACTGATAGGATCATTCCAACCACACCCCAAAGATATCCCCAAAATACAAGCCCAAAGATCACAACTACTGTACTCAATGAGAGCCTGTCACCCAGTAGCTTAGGTTCCAAAACACTTCCAAATACCACTTGAACCCCTCCTAAAAGCACCAATAACAACACGATCTCCCACATGTGTTCTAACTGTATAAGCCCCATTAGAACAGGGGGTAAAGTGGCTATCACGGAGCCTACTGTGGGGATGAAATTCAAAATGAACGCCAGAAATCCCCAAAACAATGGGAAGTCTATACCAAAGATCAGACAAACGATAAAGAAGCCTAATCCGGTCAAAAAGCTAACAAAGAATTTAACCTTTATATAGCCAACTATTGAATTTTTGACCGTCTCAAAAGCTGAGATGAGACTTGAGCTTTTTTTCTGATCATTTCCTAAATAACTCAGAAATTGTTCATATTTCATAATACTTCCAAGCAATGCCATCAGGTATAGTGAAGCCATAAAAAACATCCCGAAAAAACCTCCTAGAGAATCTGCGAATTTTTCTGAAGAAGTGATAAGTAAATCAGATGAAAGGTGTGTTGAAACATAGGTTTCTATATCCAGCAGGCTCAGCTTTTCCCCAGTCCATTGTTCCACATATACAAATACAATATCCAGTTTATCGTTGATCATCTGGAGCAAATTATCCTTTTCTGCAATGAACTTTCCGCCTGTATTGGCAAACATTAGACCTAACAGCCCTAAGGCTGAGGTTGTCATTAGGGAGATTGCAACAATGGTCCACCCTAAGGGCCAGTTTTTAGATTGAAACCATGCAATCAGCGGTTGTAGAAGCAGTGCAACGAAAAGAGCGAGGGCTAGGGGAATCAATAGAGTGGCTAGTACCTTCACGAGATAAAGTACCAAAATCACGGCAAAAAGTAATAGTACATTTTTAATGGTATTCAGGTTCTTTTTCATCTTGCTAATTCCGGGCAAAGGTAAGAATTTGGCTGATAGCAGCTGAAAATTTGTCACTTGACCTCTCACGAGGAACGTACTTTGTGAGATTGATTCAGAACCGCGAAATCTATAAGTCTCGCTTAGTAATACAATAAGATATAAAAGTCTTAATTCTTTTCAATGACATAAGAAAATCCATTGGATTGTCTTAGGCATTCGATTTTGTAATACAATGAGGATAATCGTTTCGCTTCTTGTCTGTCCAGTTTGCGTTTATATCGTAGACCAAGGTAAGCCAGTTTTGATTTAAGCTTTATTGTTGTTCGGATAGAAGACGCAATGAGTCCTCGCATCATTTTAAATGGTAAAGGGTAAAATATGACATTAAGGTGATAGTCAATGCCAAACCTTTTCCCACCAGAGACCTTCTTAAGGGTCATATTGTTGATATTAGAATAGTGTTCCAAAGCTTTAAACGAAAGGTGGGAATAGGAGATTTCATGAAAACACTCCATAAATGCTACGTATCCAACAAATAAGCCACCAGGTTTGAGTACCCTAGATACCTCATTGAATGCCTTTCCAACATCAGGGATATGTTCCAAAACAGCATCCATAATAGCAATATCAAAAGAGTTATCTTCAAAAGGAAGGTTTTCAGCATCAGCTTTAACCGTATGTGCGCCACCTTCAAATGGTTCGACTCCAATCCATTCCCCGTTCAGGGACTCGACCATTTGTTTGTTTCTGCCATAACCACATCCAATGTCAACAACTCTCTTACCGCTGACCAATTCCTTTAAATCATAAATCTTAGTGTTGATGTAGATTTCACAATCAGGCGCTTGATCTTCCAGTCCCATTGTTCTGACCCCTTGCCCCAGTGGTTTGCCGCTGTTTTGCTCCATTTTATCTTTCTATTTGCCGAAAGTAGGAAATTTTTAACGTCAATCGATCTTCAATCTGGCTTTCAATTCAATAAGGGACTTCTCAACATGATTCATGCGCGCTTCTAATGAGGTGTGAGTAAGATTTTTTTTGATATAACCATTTATGCGCCAAGACTCACTGAAATCCTCATTCAGGATATCTTCAATTCGAAAAGCTTTGATTTCTTCCTTATAAATGCCGATGCCAAAACCTTCAGATCCAAGTTCTGAGTCACAAAGTACGTAGTCGCCTGCTGATAGTCCTAAACCATCAAGCGGACTTGTGAGTTCAAAAATTCTGTCGCAGGTTAGAATCCCAAAGTCATTGCTAATTTTCATTTGATCAAGTGCTGGTTTATCTCTGTGATGATTGATATAGTAATTCTGATCCACCGCCCGCACCAAGATCGGTTGTAATATCTTAGGGCTCTCCTGTTCCTTTTTAATTGTAGGTCCTTCGTCAAACAACTTGAATGAGCTGATATCATTTATGGTCAACTCTTTCCCTACCATATCTTCTAGGGATATGCTAAAATATTTAGCAATTTCTATGATGAGATCGATCTTAGGTTCTGCTCTCCCCTCCTCGTAGGCTCCTATGTTAGAGCGATTCACGTCAAAGATTTCTGCAAACGCAGCCTGACTAAGGCCTTTAAATCCTCTTATTTTTCTAATATTTTTACCAAAAAATGACATAAATTTTAGTTTTTTACTAAAAATATTTGCTTTAACTAAAATATTTAGTATATTTACCTAACAAATTTAGTAAAAAACACGACAATGAAAATAAAAATATATATGTGCGCTCATCTCATGCCGCCATAGAATATTCCTGAGCGGGGTGGTATTGGATAATTAAATGCTTAGATATAATTTTAAAGCAAATTTTTGAATAACAATAATTTATATACATGAAAAGCAACTTTGAAAAAGTGAAAAACTATTTACTCGATCTCGATTACACAATCACCCATGAAAATGCTGAAGATGGAGTAATAGTAATAAACGATGAAGAAGCTGGAATAAACAGATTAGTAATAGGATGTGCGGAGCCCATTTTAATCATGGAGCAATTCATTTTAGAGTTAAATGGGAATGAAACGATTTTAACCAAACTCCTTCAGAAAAACAGAGATATTGTCCATGGGGCATTTGCTCTGGATGAAAGCGGAAAACGCTTGATTTTTAGAGATACTTTGCAACTCGAAAATCTAGACTTAAATGAATTAGAAGGATCCATCAATTCTTTGAGTTTACTCTTAAGTGAGTATTCATCGGAATTGATAGAGTTCTCAAAAAATTAAAAATATACTACAATGAATATTTTCAAAAGACTTTTTAAAATTGGCCAGGCTGAGGCCCACGCTGCAGTGGATCATCTTGAGAATCCAATTAAATTGACCGAACAGGGCATTCGAGATATGAAAGAAGATCTTGATAAAAGCCTTCATGCTTTGGCAGAAGTTAAAGCAATGCAAATTCGTGCTAAGAACGAAGAGGTGAAGGAAATTGAACGGTCCAAAGAGTATGAGAACAAAGCAATGCTTTTATTGCAAAAGGCTCAAAAAGGAGACTTGGATATTGTTGAAGCTGATCGGCTTGCAACTGAGGCGCTCGTCAAAAAGGAGGAGGCTATTCAGCAAGCTGCTAGGGCCAAAGCTGAACGTGAGAAATTTGATGGCAATATTTCTCAACTAGAACAAAACATCAGGAGCATTCGACACAATATCAGCAAATGGGAAAACGAGCTGAAAACGCTAAAGGCTAGAGTGAAGGTTAGTGCGGCCACTGAAAAACTCAATAAGCAAATGGCGCAAATCGATGGTTCTGATACCATTGCTATGTTGGAGAGAATGAGAGATAAAGTTGCTGAATCTGAGGCTTTAGCAGAAGCTTATGGTGAAATTGCAGATGAAAGCAGGTCAGTAGATGATGAAATTGATAAGGCTTTGGAAGGTTCTGAAAAAACAGCAGCAACAGACGCCTTAGCAGCACTGAAGGAGAAAATGGGTTTGAATAGCTGAATAAACCTGTAGTCATTTTTTGATGGAAGACCTTTAGCCTTCAGCTTTAAACTTTAAACTAAATATGAAAGAATTAATTGACATATCATTTTCCTTAGCGAATATCATTCCCACAGCGCTTTTACTATTCGTGGTGCTATACTGGGTGATCGTAATCTTTGGAGCAATAGATATGGATTTTATCGATATAGATTTGGATTTGGAAGCGGAGATCGATTTGGATGCAGAATTTGATTCTAATGTTGATGCTGGGGACATTGACGGTGAGGCTGACATATCTTGGATCAATAACATTTTGAGATTTTTCAATCTGGGTAAAATCCCTCTAATGGTATTTATGAGCTTTGTTGCTTTACCACTTTGGTTAATGGTTGTCAATGCAAATTATGTTCTTGGAAATACTACACTCCTTATCGGTATTGCCATTCTGATACCATCGTTCATCGTTTGCCTATTCATTGCAAAAGTTTTGACTATGCCATTTATAAAAGTTTTTGCGGCTTTGAATAAGGGCACAGAAGAGAAGGAGATTTTAGGCAGAATCTGTGAAGTGACCTTGCCAGCAAGTTTTGAAATGAAAGGACAAGCTGAAATTGACGCTGATGGCTCACATATATTAATATATATCAAAGCAATGAAGCCGGAAATGGAGCTTAAGGCTGGTCAAACTGCTTTGGTAATTGAAAAAGACAATCAGGAGGAATGCTATTTGGTAGAGCCGTATGAGCATTACGTATAGCACTGATTTTTATTGTAAAACGAATTTTTTAACAAACTAAAACTATTAAATTATGCCACAAACTGTAATTGTTGCAACAGTAATCGTAATACTGTTCATTTTTGGAATCATCGCCTTAATTTCAAGATTCTACAAGAAGGCCAAGCAGGGCCAAGCCTTAGTAAGAACGGGAATTGGTGGTGTAAAAGTGTCATTCTCTGGCATGCTGGTTATACCCGTGCTTCACAAACTGGAGGTTATGGATATTTCATTAAAGAGTATCGTGATTTCAAGAGAGGGAAAAGACGGTCTTGTATGTAAAGACAATATGCGCGCTGATATTAAAATGGCCTTCTTCGTAAGGGTGAACGAAAGTCATTCAGATGTAAAGAAAGTTGCCCAATCTGTTGGTTGCGAAAGAGCCTCCTCAAAAGAAGCTTTAAATCAGCTTTTTGAGGCTAAATTCTCAGAAGCCCTTAAGACAGTAGGGAAGCAATTTGATTTTGTCGAATTATATACTGAACGGGATAAACTGAGATCTGAAATTATTCAAACCATTGGTAAAAACCTGAATGGTTATATTATGGATGATGCTGCCATTGACTACTTAGAACAGACACCAATTGAGGCTCTGGACGAAGCAAATATTTTAGATGCTGAAGGTATCAAGAAAATCATCGATTTGACGGCAAAACAAAAGGTTCAAGCCAATCTTATCGAAAGGGACAAGGAAAAGATCATTAGACAACAAGACGTTGAAGCTAGAGAGGCGATTCTAGAGCTTGATAGGCAGTTAGCGGAAAAAGAGGAAAAACAAAAACGTGAAATTGCCACAGTTAAAGCAAGAGAAGAGGCTGAAGCTGCTAAAGTTCAACAAGAGGAAAGAGTGAAGTCTGAGAAGGCACGTATTGCTGCTAATGAGGAATTACTCGTCAAAGAGCAAAATAAACAAAGAGAAGTATTGTTGGCTCAACGCGCCAAGGAAAAGGCGGATGCAGTTGAACTTGAGAGAGTTGAAAAAGACAGGGCTCTTGAGGCTACTGAACGAGAGAAAATTGTTACTCTAGCACAGATTGAAAAGGAGAAGTCAGTTGAACAGGAGCGTAAGAATATTCAAGAAGTGATTCGCGAAAGAGTTGCTATTGAGAAAACTGTTGTTCAAGAGGAAGAGAAAATCAAAGATACAAGAGCACTGGCCGCAGCAGAGCGACAAAAAACAGTTGCCGTTAAGAAGGCAGAAGAATCTGCTCAAGCCAAAATGGTTGAGAGAATCAAGCAGGCTGAGGCTGAAAGAGAAGCTGCCGAATACAATGCTAAAAAGAAAATTATCGATGCTGAAGCTGAACAAGCATCTGCGATTCAGAAGGCTGAAGCGATCAAGATTTTAGCTGAAGCTGAAGCGGTTAAAGAGGCGACTCATGGTAAATCTGAAGCGCAAGTAATTGAAGCTAAAGCATTTGCTAAGAAGAAAGATGGTGAAGCTCATGCGGATATCATTAGATTAACAGCCGAAGCTGAGGCCGATGGTATCAGCAAAAAGGCTGATGCTCAAGCAGAGGCTGACAAGAAACTTGGTCATGCTGAGGCTGAGGTCAAAGAGGCATTAGCAAGTGCTTCTGAGAAGCAAGGAACAATTGATGCGAAGGTGATTGAGTTAAAAGCTCAAGCGATGCAGAAACTCGATGGAGCTGGTAAAGAACATGAAGAGTTCAAACTGAGACTTGCAAAGGAAAAAGAAGTGGATCTTGCTAAAGTAAATGTTGGAAAAGACATCGCTTTTGCGCAAGCTGATGTGATGAGTCAAGCGCTTAAATCAGCGAAAATTGACATCGTAGGTGGTGAGCAAGTATTCTTTGATAAACTCGTTGGTGCCATTGGAAACGGGAAAATGGTAGACAGATTTATAGACAATAGCGAGACACTTTCTGAGGTGAAAAGTCAACTACTCAACGGTGGTTCAGGAAACCTGAAGGAAAATATTCAAAATCTTATCAAAGAGTTGAATATTAGTTCAGATGATGTTAAAAACTTGACTGTGTCAGCTTTACTCTATAAAATGATAAGTAAGTCCAGTAATGGAGGTCAAAAAGGAATGCTTGAAGAGCTTTACACTATGGCCAAAAACGCTGGCCTATCTGATCTTCCAGCAAGAAATTTCATCAACAACTAATGGATGAAGGATTTGGGCGCTACCCCGATTTGTCCTTAAGGATATCGGGGTCGGGTCTTCCGCTTTATCTTTTGGTTAGAAGGCCTATCCTTCGTCAAGCTTAGGATGGCAAAATAACTTCGCAGTACTGACGAAGTGCCAGCAACTAAAAACCAAAAGGATATCGTTCCAACCCCTAGCGCTGACAAAAAGAAACCAAGAAAAGAATGATTGGTTGACCTATTGTTTAACTAAAAATACACGACAATGATAATTACAACAACAGATAATATTCCTCAAAAAAGTGTCACCCAAATACTTGGGGTAGCCAGAGGAAGTACGGTTAGAGCTAGAAACTTTGGTCGCGATATTTTTGCAGCCTTAAAAAACCTAATTGGTGGCGAAATTGAAGAGTATACTAAGCTTCAAGCTCAGTCAAGGGAACAGGCACTCCAAAGAATGAAAGATGATGCAAAAAGACTAGGAGCAGATGCTATAATCAATGTCCGGTTGACTACTTCAATGGTTATGCAAGGTTGTTCAGAAATACTAGCCTACGGAACCGCTGTAAAACTGAGTTGATATGGAATGGTTACCAAAATTGATTATGGGTTCTCAAGGTATTTTCATGGGCTTTTGTTTGATTGCCCTGATATTTCTTGCGATCAGAAGAACCAAGATTAAAAAACTCGAGAATTTTGAAAAACGAGATAACTAGGAACAACTAAAACAACGATATAACTAAACTTTAAATATGACAGATCAAGAAAAATTAAATGATGCGCTAGGTGAATTGCTATACGCAGTATGTATTGCTGATGGAGTGATTCAACCTGAGGAAAAGGAAAAACTCTCTCAAATGTTAAAGAATCATGCTTGGGCTCAGGAAATCAAATGGTCCTTTGATTATGAGGTAAAGAAAAAGGGTGACTTGGAAGATGTTTATCAAAAAGCACTCCAGAGATGTAAAGAAGTTGGTCCAAACCCCGCCTACAATTTCTTTATTGAAATCTTAGAAGAAGTAGCAAAAGAGTCTAGTGGCATCCAGAAATCCGAGGCTGATGTGATTCAAGGTTTTATGTCAGACCTTCAAGCACGCTTTCTTGAGGATTTGAAGGCCAATGAATTGGTATAAGATTTAGGTTCCTGAGCTAAGAGAAAGAACGAAGCGAGGGAGCGTAGGCCAAATATGAGTCATGAGTAAATTGTCAAATAAAGAAACATTAAATGAAAGCCCTTCGTCAGGCTCAGGACTTCAGCAACAAAAGTGCTCTGTCACGCTGAGCTTGACGAAGCGTAGACCAAATAGTGCATGCCACATTTAACCGTATACATACTAAAATGCTCTGATGGTTCATATTATACTGGATGTACATCTGATTTAACCAATCGATTGAATGAACATCAAATAGGAAAATTTGTATCAGCATATACTTATAATCGAAGGCCGGTAGAATTGGTCTATTCTCAGAATTTCAGCTTAGAAAGCGAAGCAATTAAATGGGAAAATAGAATAAAGGGTTTGAAAAGGAGTAAAAAAGAAGCTTTGATAAATGGAAATATTGAATTGTTAAAGGAATTGTCGAATAAGAAATGAGACTTCATTAGTCTCAGGTCATTAGCAACGAAAGTGTTCTGTCACGCTGAGCTTGACGAAGCGTAGACCAACTTACGCTGGTGTAGACCAAATATGAGCTAAGTGCAATGAAACTAAAGCCCTTTGTCAGGCTAAGGGCATCTGCAAACTGCACGGTCACGCTGAGCTAGCTTGCACTGAGTCTAATGAAGTGTAGACCGAAAAAATAGGATTTAATTGAAAAACACATATGGCAGAAGAGAACGAAAATATCATATTAGAAGAAGGAACATACGAAATCATTCAAAACCGTCTGAAAAAAGAGGGAAAGGACCTTACAGGGCGTCTTTTGAAGCTTAATCAGGCTCGAAAAGAAGTTTTTGGAGCCATAGAAACCAAATTGCTCGCAACAGAGCGTGTAACAACCAAAAACAATTGCGTTGCTCGAGACATCATCATGCTCGGAGATACCTTTTTATTTGGTTATAATGTGCACATGGGACTAAAATCGGAAATGAAACTGTCAGATGTTTTCAGCGCGTACACATACAAAGACAACGCCTTTCACGAAACCTCCCTAAAATTCGTTGAAGATAAAAAATTCGTAGATGACTTCCTTAATCTCTACAAATACTACCGTGATACACAGTTTGTCAAATTCGCACAAATTGGAGTAAACATATTTATGGTGTTCCAAGTCGGAAAAACAGAAGATGATATCAAAACGTTCAAATGGACCTTAGTCAATGGGAAACTGAAGTATATTGACAACCGGTCCGATCATGAGTTCAAATTTCCAAATCAGCACGAATTCAAATGGCAGAAACCTAAAAGGGAACAGTTCAGATCAGGTCGTCATCCACACATCTCAATTGAGGATCGGATATTTGTAGAGACCGTTGGTGGAGATCTTACCATCAAAATTGAAGACAATACGGATTCAGGTTTGGGAATATATTCTGAACCTGTCAATGAAAAGGATCAAAATCTAGGTGATGCTGCCATTCAATACGCTATCATTGAGAATTTAATTATCCTCAAAATTAAACCTTACAAAGAGGATGATTTCAGATACATCGTCTATAATGAGAAAATCGAAAAAGCAGTAAGAATTGATGCGCTTGAGAATAGCTGTATTTTCTTGCCGGACAACCAGGGGATTATTTTTTCGAAAGGATATTATGCGCAAACTGGAGAGTTCAAACTATTTGATAACCAGCAAGAAGATATGATATTCGAAAAAAGGATTGTCTCTCAAAATGGAGAGGATTACCTTTTTACATTTTACAATAACAGCTCTGGAACTTATATTTTACTGCCATATAATTTAATCGAACAATCAGTAGGAACCCCAATTGTCTGTCATGGATTTACACTACTTGAGAATGGAGAGCTATTATACTTCAAAGGTGACGATGATCAGAAGAAGCATCATGCCATTCAGATTTGGCAAACGCCCTTCATCGGCCCAGATTTTGAGCTCAAAGGAAAACAAGACTCCTACTTATTCAAATTGGGCAACAAAGAGATCGTCAAGGCCATGGCGGAGTGTCGAGATGTCATCAAGTTGATAGAGAAAGATGATAGTTACAACAACTTGTATATTGACCTTGTCAAAAAGAGCACTGATATTATTGATACCTACCACTGGCTCACCCACAAAGACGCTTTTGAATTGCGTAAGCCTTTAGAGGATATAAAGGGTACTTCTAACTCTGCAATTAGCGAGTTTGAAAAGGTTGTTCAAATCAAAAAGAGTACCAAAAAACAAACTTCTGAAACGCTTCAAAAAGCGGAAGATATTATTTCGAAGATCAAACGCTCAACATTTGAACATATTGATGAGTTTGTAAACCTATTATCTGAGTTGCGAGTCATTCGGGGTGAAGTCATTTCCTTAAAAGAGCTTCGGTATGTTGAGTTGGATGTTGTAAATCAAACGGAGGAAACATTGGGGGCTCAGGTGGAAGGCATTTCAGAGAATTGTATTCAATTCCTGCTTCAAGATGAATCACTTAAACCCTATGAAGGGAAGGTCGCAACTCTAAGGAAAGAAATAGAAGGGGTATCAAAAAATGCAGATGCTGAGCTCATTGCTGAAAACATTTCTGATACGTCTAAAGAGTTGGAGATGTTAATTGAAATTGTTAGCAATCTAAAAATTACAGATCCTACCAAAACGACTGAAATTGTTGATCACATCGGCTCAATATATGCAGAATTTAATCAAGTAAATTCTATTCTTAAACAGAAACGCAAAGAGCTCTTTTCGCTTGAAGGAAGGGCTGAGTTTAATGCGCAAATCAAATTGATTAGTCAAGGTGTTGTGAATTATCTTGATGTCAGTGATAGTCCGGAAAAATGCGAAGAGTATCTCAATAAATTGATGATTCAACTCGAAGAGTTGGAAGGAAAATTTTCAGAATTTGAAGAGTTTACTGATCTTATTCATGATAAACGAGAAGAGATTTACAATGCCTTTGAATCCAGGAAATTGACTCTGGTAGAAGAGATTAATCGAAAAACAACCGCCTTGTCAAATTCTGCTGATCGAATTTTAAAAGGTATTCATCATAAACTTTCAGAGCTTATGACGGTGAGTGAAATCAACGGCTATTATGCTTCTGATATCATGGTGGATAAGGTACGTGACATAGTGAAGCGCCTGATGGACTTGGGGGATTCGGTGAAGGCGGACCGTATCCAGAGTCAACTAAAATCGGCAAAGGAGGAAGCTTTAAGGCAACTTAAAGATAAAAACGAACTGTATCTCAATGGTCAAGATATTGTGAAATTTGGGAAGCACCAGTTTACTTACAACAAGCAAAAACTGGATTTGACCATGGTATTGAAAGACTCTGATATGTATTATCATCTCTCCGGAACTGATTTCTTTGAAAAGGTCAATGATTTGGACTTCAATGGCACAAAAGAGGTTTGGGGTCAAACACTAACATCGGAAAATCAAGACATATATAGAGCGGAATACTTAGCACATACACTATTGTCTGATTTAGAGAATGAGAAGATTCAGTGGAAAGGTCAAATTGCCAGAATTAGCACATTATTGACTTTAACACCTAAAGAGTTATTGGGGTTAATTCAAACCTATGCACAGCCTAAATATAGTGAAGGTTATGTAAAAGGAG
>JALEGO010000293.1 GCA_022763165.1 Flavobacteriales bacterium | reverse complement strand
GTTTCAATTGTGAATGAAGAGCGAAATGAAGTGATTCTTTCCTATTTAAAACAAGAACTTTCGGATAATTATTTCAGAGATTGGAAGATCTCTAGAGTTATATGGAAAGCTGGTGAATTAAAAATTCATGAGGCAAGTCCATTGATTGAAAAATTCGTTCATTCTGAAGATGAATTTGAACAATACGCAGCCATTAAAGTCCTGACTGATTTAGGATATGAGAAGGCTAATTTTTCAATCTTTCAAGTCTACAAAAACCAAGGAGTATTTGATAAATCAGGTAGAGCAGCTATTGCTTATTTTGTTAAACTGTTTGACATTGGTCATTCCTATGTAAGAGAGATAATAGACGCTACCATAAATGGTCTTGATGAAGAAATTGCTAATGCAATTAGATCAGGCGACAAAGCAAAAGTTTGGGAAGCTTTATCAAACTACATCCATAATGATGGAATGATTCCCAATTTGTTTTATTGTCTCTATGTAGTTTCTTTCAGGGAGCAAATTTTGCGAGAGGTACTTGTTTCTTTTCTCAATAAGATGCCGCTTAAGGTTGATACATTTCAGTCCATTCGGTACATTCTCAAAATGTCCGAGATCGTTTCTGATTATGAATTTTATGCATTGATGAACAAAAGGATCTCATTGTCGCGACCAGCGTATTCAGGAAGTTGGACATACACAGATCAGGGCTATGTTGATGTGGATGTTGAAAAAAGAAAAAAGGACACCTCTCTCGCCTTCTCTGGAAAAACAAAAAACTATTTGAGCAAGGATGCTTACAAGAAATTAGTTACCCTTAGTCATAAAGACAAAGATTTATACATTCAGGTAGCTAAGGCTTTACTCTGTTCTTTGGATGACAAATTGGATCAAGAAAAAGAAGAAGTACAGTATCTATGGGATTACGATTGGGAAACCAGGCGTTCCAGTACCCGAAAGCTCAACTATCCAAAATATGCCAGTTTTCAATCCTTGATGTATGTGATCTATGGTTCCTCAACACGCTTCCAAAAGAGTAAAACCAAATGGTTTTATGAAGGAGAGCAACTGAGCATGAAAGATACCCCTCGAGAAGAATTGTTTCCTGAATTGTGGGATAGTAAGGGGAATGATGTGCTGGATGTTTTGGCCAACTCTAAATCGGATGTAGCATCAATGTTCGCCCTAAAAATTATCAACGATAATCCTGCCATCCTTGTAAATGCTGATCTAGGCATCTTATCAAAGTTAATCTTGCATCCTAATCCTGAAGTCACAGATCTTATAATAGATACTATCAAAAATCAGTATTTGCATAAACAACCAGAGTCAATTTTAGTAGCCACCTTATTGGCCTCAAAAAATGAGTCTGCATTTGAGCTTGGTTATAATTGGATGCAACAATATGAAGCTGATTATTTTTCTGATAGTTCGTTTCTAACATTCATCATATTCATTAATAATGAAAAACTTAGATCAAAATTATTGGAGATATACAAAGATGAACTTCAGTATCAAACTGACATAGATTTTGAACAGTTTGAAGAACTTTATAAATCTACAGCTGACCATGATTTAGACCTTGTTTCAGGAATAACCGAGTTAATAATGGGAAGTCACTTGGGCATTAAACTCCAAGACTTTCCTGCAGAAAAAATAGAAGAGCTCTTAATCAATCCTTTAGCTACTAAAAGACTTTTAGCCGCGGCATTAAGCGCAGCCAATAAAGTTTCGACTTACGATTTGACTAAGGATTATATATCATATTATCTAGAGGCAGAAGAGCCTGAACTCAGAAAAATAGGTATTCTTCTGCTTTCAACATATCCGGAGGAATACCTTAGGTCCAGCGCAAAACAAATTGCTGAATATTGCTTTTCTCCTTATGATGAAGTGCGCTTAGCCATTCAACCAACAATAGAACGGCTGATCAATTTGGATCAAGATTTTAAGGTCAGTCTTCAATCTAAATTACTTGGAGTAATTATAGAACCAGAAACAGCACCTGGAGTTCATCAAAGTAGTTATGAAGTATTGACCAAATACTATGGCGAGGATCTGCCTGATTTGAATGAAGCTGACATCATTAATTTGATATTATCAAAATATGAGTTCGCCCAAAAACTAGGCACTCCCATGTTCAAAAAGAGAGTTGACCTCAAAAACCTGCCTTTAATTGAGGTTTCGAATATCGCTAAAACGGATGTGCAAGAGATTCGTGAGTCGATCATTGCATATTTTAAAAACGATACGTCCAGAATCAATTATGAACTAGAACATGCTCTTAGAATTTTTAATTCAGAATGGAAAGATGTTAGAGCTCTGGCGGCAACTTACTTTGATGAAAATATTCAAACCGAAAACTGGACTGTAGATTTAATCTTGTACGTATGTGATCATACACAGGATGATGTTCAAGCCTTCGGTAGAAAATTAGTCACAAAACTCTTTAAGGAGGAAACGGGAGTTGAGTTACTACTCCGTTTGCAAGAACACCCTTCGAAATCCATGCAATTCTTTACTACAAACTTCTTACAGACACAGGCGCAAGATCGTCCAGAGGTGATTTTGAAATTAGATCATTTTCTGAAAACAACACTTTTCAACATAAATGAAAATGCCGCTACAAAAAAGAGGGTTTATCAGTTCATTAAAGAAGAATCTATAAAGGATCAAAACGTGGCGAAGATGGCGGTTGACATTTTAAATTCAGTGCTGGCTACCAGTACGATGAAGGACAAAGACGAGTCCATTGATATCTTATTGAATATTCATGAGAAATACCCAGAAATTAAAATTCCTGTTACATTAAAACCAATTGAGAATTGAAATTTAACTACAAATATTCTGGAAGAAGCGGTATAGAAAACACCTCACAGTCCACTGGGGTTTCGTTCGCTCCTGATGTGTTGAGAGATCCAACATTTTTTGTTGGAAAGCTCAACAAAAAAATCAGATTTAGAGAGGCAATGTCAGCTTTGCATGATGTAGTCGTTGCTGATTTTAATTTCCAACCAAAGGATAACAGCCAATATCTAGAGTGGCTGAAATCTCAAGAAGATATATGGCTGTCCGAAGCAAATCAGCGGCTTGATGCAACAAATGTTGAGATTAAAGAAGTACGCATGAAACTCGATGCTCTTCGACAGCAAAGAGATTCCATCATGAAGCCATATTACAAGGCTCAAAAGAAGTACTTTGATTATATCTATAAAAGAGATTATTCCGCCTGGTTGATACTTGATCCTGTTATCACTGTGCACCCCGATCAAATATTTTTCGAATGCTTTAGTAAAGATGAATCGGCATATGGAAAACTGTCTTGCAGTCATGATGTATTCAAAGAAGTCAATGAATTCAAATGTGGAACAACAAATATTGATTACTCAGAATCTTTGTACAATGAATTTCAGAAAATAAGAACTTATAAGGAAACTGAGTTTAAGATAGATCCCCGTGGATTTGATGTTCAAACAAGCGGAGAAGATAGTTATAGAGAGGTAAAAATAGATCTCCCTGAC
>JALEGO010000292.1 GCA_022763165.1 Flavobacteriales bacterium | reverse complement strand
TTTTCGATACAATCTGCAAAGGAGAACAATACAATATAGGAAATAACTCTTATGATACCTCTGGTATTTATTTGGATACCATACCATCTGCTCTTGGCTGCGATAGTATTGTTGAGTTGCATCTACATGTTTTACCTTCACCAGAAGCGAAGTTGACATATGAAGACAGCTATTTAGAGGTAAATAAATCAGGATATGATTATCAATGGTATTTTGGTGAAGAGAAATTGGAAGGGGAAACATTCAGATATTATCGTCCTACCGAAACAGGTTTATATGCTGTAGATATTGATGATCCAGAAGGTTGTATGCTCCAGTTAGATTATTGGGTTGACCTAAATTGCGGTGAACTTGAGATTCCAAATGTATTTACTCCTAACAATGATGACTTAAACGAAACATTTCCTGGAGTGTATTGTGCATACGATAAATTTAGATTAGTTATTGTAAATCGTTGGGGTCAAGAAATTTTCATCTCTGAAAGTGCAGATTTAACTTGGGATGGTAGAAACCCAACTGGCGAAGAAGTTCCTGAAGGATCATATTTATATTTCATCTCAATTCTTGATATTGATGGAAATGCCTCAGAATATAGAGGTACCGTTACTTTGATCAGATAATCCATTTGACATAGGGGTTTTCTCAAATCAGATTGTCATAGTAAAAACAAAATACTATGATTAAAAAACCTTTATTCTTAGCAATCTGTCTTCTCTCAATAATTGTTTCCTGCAAAAAATATGAAGATGGGCCAATACTTTCCCTTAAAACAAAGAATAATAGGCTCAAAGGGACATGGGTGTTATTGGACGAGGCTGATTTTCGCAATGCTCAGTACCATTTAATATTCGACTTCGAAAAGTCTGGAAAAATCACCTACATCGAAAATCTTGGGATACCAGTAATTGGGACTTGGGAATGGTCAGATGATAAGGAATATATTCTGATTGATGATTTTGGCTTCATATATCCTTACAAGATTTTGAGGTTGACTAAAACCGACTTATGGTTAGAAGATATTAATAGATGGGAATATCACTTTTCAAAGAATAAATAAGATCTTAGTCAAAAAAGCAAATGCATCATATTACTCCAGTATTTGAAATGGACAACGTGGCTTATAAGATGGATTGTTATCAACCCAGTGGTTCGTTTAAGTTAAGAGGATTGGGTAGGTTGATGCATTTGGCCAATCAAAATGGCTCGAATCATTTTGTTTCAAGCTCTGGTGGCAATGCAGGTTTGACTGCGGCATTTCTTGCAAATAAACTGAATAGTGAGATTGAAGTGGTTCTTCCGGTATCTACAGACCATCACATGATTCGCAAGATAGAGGCTTACGGAGCGACAATACATGTTCATGGGAATCATTGGGCCGAGGCAGATGAATACGCCAGAAAAATAGTTGAAAATAAAGGGGCCTTTTATGTTCATCCTTTTGATCACAACATCATTTGGGAGGGCCACTCTACTATTATTACGGAGTCTATGAAGGTCATAAATGAACCAGAAGAGATTTATGTTTCTGTTGGGGGAGGTGGACTTCTAATGGGAGTTCTTTTGGGACTTGAGGCCGCTCAATGGAACACTAAAGTATTCGCTGTAGAAACTTTCGGGGCTAACGCTTTTCATCAGGCTTTAGAAGCGGGAAAACCAGTTACCCTAGAGAAGATTTCGAGCGTAGCGAGGTCGCTTGGAGCAAACCGTATACCTAATGACATTTTTTTAAAAGCACAGCAACATGAGGTTGAGTCTATTTTAGTGTCCGACAAAGAAGCCATACAAGGATGTGTTCGCGCTCTAGATTTGTTTGGTTCCCTCGTTGATCCAGCCTGTGGATCCGTAGTCTCGGCCGTTTCCAAAAGTGAAAAGAAAAGACTAGCTATTATGTGTGGCGGAAGACTCATGTCTCATGAAAAGTATGTAGAATACCTTGGAGCATTTGACATTTGTTAAGAAATAGCCTAAAAGAATACGCGAATGAAATCTACTGTGAAATAATATTTATCTTTAAATGCTCCAGATAGAATGAAAACGCTACATCATATACTCTTGTTATTCTTCTTTTCTTCTTCTTACGCGCAGAGTAGCCACAATGTAAGTTTATTGTACAATTGGAATGATACTTCTCTCTCGTTGAATTATAGGGATAGCCGGTATAATGATGTTTGGGGGATGTCTTTTGATGGAAGAGAGTACGCAGTCATTGGGTCTACTTTTGGAACGCATATTTTTGACGTAACAGACCCTGCAAATGCACTGGAAGTTGATCGGGTGCCTGGTAAAGTTCAAGGGCATCAACTAAACCATAGAGATTTTCACAGCTTTGGGAAATATTTATACGGAGTTTGTGATCAGGGAGACGGAAGTTTGCAAATCATTGATTTAAATTACTTACCAGATTCTGCTTCCCTGGTATACAATTCAGATGCTTTGTTGATGAGAGCCCACAATGTTTTCATTGATACGTCATCAGCATTATTATATGCATGCGGGACAACTCACAATGACAATTCAACTTATGGGATGGAGGTTTTTGATATTTCTAACCCTGTCAACCCAGCGCTTGTATACACACATGCTGGAAACTACATTCATGATGTTTATGTAATAAACGACACGGCTTATATGCATGCTGCCAATGACGGAATGTTGATTTATGACTTTAGTAACGAATCAAACCCAAGTCAAATAGGAGCGTTGCCATCATATCCTTTTCAAGGCTATAATCATTCTGGATGGCTTCATGCAAATCGAAAGTATTATGTCTTCGCAGATGAAAATTATGGTTTACCCTTAAAGCTCTGCGATGTAAGTGATTTTAATAATATTCAAGTACTCAATACCTTTTCATCTGACATTACGGATAGCAGTGTTGCGCACAATATTATGATTAAAGGAGACTATGCTTATTGTTCATATTATAACGATGGATTTCAGCTTTTCAATATCAGTGACCCCTCCAATGTGACAAAAGTAGGCTGGTACGACACTTTTCCTTCTTCACAAAAAGACGATTTCCGAGGAGCTTGGGGAGTGTACGCATTTCTTCCCTCAGGGAATGTTTTAATTTCAGATAGAAATACAGGACTATATGTGCTTAAAGTAGATGAAGCATTAAATGTGGCAAATTTGGATGAGAGTAATTTAAAGATATTCCCAAACCCTTGCTATGGTATTTTCAATGTTTCAGGAATGGAAGTTGGTTCCAGGTTAGATGTTTTTGATACACAAGGAAAGATGATTCGATCCGTTATCATTAGCAAAGAAAATCAGACACAATTGTTTACGAATATTGGTACTGGTATGTTTTTTGTCAATATAATAACCGAAAAGAAAAAAATTGTCAGGAAGTTGGTATCCTTATGATGATCACCTCCGTATATTCAAGCCTCTAAATGAAAATTTACTTCGCAATATTGTTATTCGCCTTTAGTTCCAAAATCATCGCACAAGAAGGAGAATGGACTTTAAGAAAGGATCAAAGCGGAGTGAGAATCTATACACAACAGACTGAAAACAGCAAATTGCAAAGGTTTAAAGCTGTTGCAGAGTTCAATTGTCCTTATGAGAGTATAGTTAAGGTGCTGAGAGATTATGACAAGTTTGAGGATTGGATGTATAGCCTTGAAGAGGCCGAGGTATTAGTAAATGAGACGGATCATGACGTTTTGTATCAAGAAACTGATTTGCCATGGCCATGTGACAACAGAGATGTTGTTATGGAAAGATTTTTCAAAAAAACACCAAAAGGGATGATCATTGAATTGGAAGCTCAAAAGGGATACAAGCCTTTAAAAGATGGTGTGGCTAGGATGACATATGCTGTGGGTTCCTGGGAATTTACTACTCTGGACAATGGCAAGACTAAAGTTGTTTATCAGTTCTTAGGGGATCCTGGTGGTCAAATTCCAACTTGGGTGGTTAATCTATTTTTAGTTGATGGTCCACATAAGACTTTGTTGAAGATCAGAGATAGAGCTGATTGTTAGTTTCAATCATAGAATGAGAAATTTTAGTCTATTTTTTTGTGAAAAGCGCTTTTGGGTTTGTGTGGTGCGAGGAATCTAAAAATTTTCCTGCAACACTTCTAGACGGTCCGACAGATTAACTATCATATCTTCTTTTAGATTTCTACTCTCTATTAAGAAGTTTGACCATTCAATGTTCTCCCTTTTCAAAAGTTCTTGGACATTTTCCATTTTCTCTAACGGGAAAAACTGATATGAAAAAGAGCCCTCCCAAAAATCAAGTGCCCGAAAGCTGCTTACTACCTTCTGAGCTATTTTTAATGCTA
>JALEGO010000291.1 GCA_022763165.1 Flavobacteriales bacterium | reverse complement strand
TGAGGAGCTGAAAACTGACCACTGCCTAAGTTTTGGAGCCATAAAATCTTACTCTCAGAAAAGCTTAAGAGCACTATATCTGCTAGTCCATCCCCGCTGATATCAGAAACAGCCAATTCGGTAGCTGTTAAACTATCAATCATGACACTACTCAAGAAACTGCTACTGTTTGGATAATCATTTTGGAAATATAGGAGTCTGTTATCACTATCCAAGCCAATCAAATCATCATCTCCGTCCCCATCAACATCTCCCAGTCCAACATGGTCAATATACAAGGGATCCCAATCAAATGTGTAGCCTCCAACGATATTTGACTCCAACCATCTGTTCGTAGAACGAAAATCGGGAAACGTATCCATATCGAGATTGCAGACTTCCCATTCTGTAGTACCACTCTGGTAGCTGTTTACAGGTGCAGAATAAGTTCCATTCGCATTTCTTGTATAAATGGCAGTTTTATTATCATACGTGGAGGAAATTATGGCTTCAACAGTACCATCTTTGTTGATATCATTCATAATCACTTGATCTATTTCATACCAGTTTGTAGCATTAATTGAAGCTGCGTAAGAGAATGAAAGAGCACCAGCATTACGTAACACCTCCACCTTATTCTGAAGATATCGTACCATGAAAAAATCTAAATCCCCATCATTATCATCATCATAAACTTCAAAATTATCAATGCTATTCCCTGCTCTGTTTAAGACATGAATATCCTGAAAACTTCCATTGCTATTCTTCAAATAATAAATATCCCTAAAATAGCTATACACAATGTCTTTTTCTCCATCCAAATCCAGATCTACAAGTTCAATTTCTCCGATAAAATTGACCATTGAATCTTTAAGAATGTTTTCTTGAAATTGGGCAAAAGTTGTATTGAATAAAAATAGAATTGCTAAAGTATATATGTATCTCATCTCCAAAAATTTAGATTGTAAATCTAATAAAGAGATGGACTCAACTCAAGTCTTAAGGGGTATACAAAAGTCCCCCCTTAAGGCTTCATTACCTTGATAAATCGGTTTTGTTCATAAGAATAGCTGTAAGCAATTCCATCATTATAAATATTGGCCCACAAACGATAGGAACTTATAAAAAATCGATGTTTACTTTCATTAAGAACCTGTCGGTTTACTTCAACACCTTTTTCGTTCATCACATATATTACTCCATTGTCTTCAAAAAGATATCTGTCTTGAAGACTTTTAACCCCATCCATAAATCCTAAGGGATCAACCTCAATATCTTTATGGTCAATCATCATCCCAAGACTATCCCCAAAATATTGAATAGACATACCTCCTAAAGAATCCACAATATAGCGCTGAGAAGTAAAAGGTTTTATTTCAATGCTCAATGCTTCAATACGTTCAAACAACTTCTTTTTGGAAAGCTTTTGAAATCCTTTGGAGGGATTTTGACAAACAAATGAAGTCCAGTCCTTATGCAAGCAGTACTCAATCAACGTTTTATACTCATCCAAGCTCAGATCATCATAAAGAATATCAATAAAATAAACGTTTCCAGATCTGGTCAATTGAATTTGACAGCATTTACACATGGAATAAGGATAATAGGAGACATTAAATTCAATCTCAACTTCTTGTGATTTTGTCGATTCCAAGTAAGCATTGAGCTCCTGACATAAACCAGCATACCTCCATTCTAGGCCCTGATGATTAGATTTAGAACCTTCATTAAAGTCCACATGGAACGCAATATTCCCGCTGTGCTTCGAAAAAAAAATATCGAAAGAAGCATGCATCGAAATACTCGACAACAAGCAAATGAGCAGCATTGAAATTTTCATATTGAATCAATTTGAAAGATTATACTTTAAATGAAGACCTTCAGGACCAACCTTCTCTAATGACTTACCATTCCAATGCAACAATTGCCTTGTTATTGATCTTTCAAGGATCTCGTTTTCGCGATCATCATTTGAGACAAATCGTTTTTCCTGAATCACTTTGCCTGGAATACCTTCCATATCAGATGGAAATATCAGCTGATCGCCTTGACTGTATTCGCCATCTGGTATACCATTTGTTGTAAATGCGTGAAAGAAATTATTTCTTGACCAAAACACATAATAATCCAAACTTGAAGTCCCGCAAGATGCACCGCTAGACTCAAGAACTATAATGTCATCTACATTTTTAAGGCCTCTTTTACCAAACACCTGAGGTGAGTAAAACCGACTAACGGAAGTTTCAAGAACAATGCGATGTCTTTCTTCATTTTGAAAAACAGCTTTTAGACAATAGGAATGTTTTCTGCCCTCCAGTTTGATATGTCCACCTAGAAATTTACAATCAGGATTCTCATTGGATCCTGCAGCAAATTCCGCAATATAACCTCCCCAAATCCACCCTTGATAAAGTTCTGTTTGAATCTGATACCAAGCACTCTCAATACCATCAATGGTCAATGTCCTTTTGCTTTTTGATAGTATTTTGAATCCTACTCCAATAGAAAGTACATCAGAAGCCGTTGACGTTTGAGAGGAATCATTTCTCAAAAGCACCTCATCTGCAAAGACATAGTGCATATCAGATTCCATTGGAAATAAGTAACGTTCAGCGGTAATATGTTCAACCAAAAGTGTGGGTTGCGCATTGTTACTGATCGATAAAGAAACCAAAGTGATATAAAGACAAATAATTCTTTTCATTATGAAATTTGTTTCAGCACACAAACAACATTACACAAACCAGTGGCTTTTACGGCAGGCTCCCAGGTACCATCATCGTAGTAATGAATTACCTTTTCAACTTTCCATTGAAACAAATCCTGATCAATACCAATATCCTCAATTTTATAAAGCAAGTCTTCTTGCTCATTCAACCAATTCATTTGATCTTGATGCGTTGCAAGTGAAGGACGACTCGATTTTGTTGGATAGACAACATCCCAAACAATAGGTACAACGAATTGCTGGCTGTAGGCTTCACTTGAAGACACATATTGCTTTTCCAGAGCCGCTGACCAATTGATAGATTCTTCAGGGTATCTTTCGCTAAAAAGTTGAGTCAATTTTCCGGCTTTTGGTTTTTCCTGATTGCGATGAAACGCATACCAGGGTTTCGTCAACTTCCTCTCATATTTGATCTGACCATTCTCGATGCGACTGTTGAAAGTCACGAAATGCTCTGATGCTCTTACACATGGTAGCTCACTGTCATCAAATCCTCCGAAAGCATACATCAAAATTTCCAGCATCTCTTGATCTTTTCCTAAAGCACAAGATTCCATTTTGATGATGGTTTCTCCATCAATTATTTCGTCCGAAAGTGGCTTTAATGTTTCGTTTTCAATTGCTAGAAGCAGTGTTTCCTTATCCGCGCGGTGCCCACCTTTTTCAACTGAGCAACTTAGACCCAACCACTCATTACTGTGCACAACGATATTTATTTTTCCCCAAGGCAAGCCATTATCAGGACGATGTATTTCCAAAAAATCTCTAACCTGCTTCAGTGTGCTACAAGAATTGATTACAAGATCTGTTTTGTCATCCTGATGGTTTTGATAATAGGCCAAGGCTTTGGCGTAGTAAGGATTATCTGATTTCTGATCATCACCCATAATAAAGGTAATCCGCAAGCGATTTGACTCAACTGGTTTAGTCGTGTCAAAATCAATTTGAATTTGGTGCAATTGCTCCTGCATCTCAGATTCCAATTGATAATGGTTATAGGCCATTTGAATGACTACAAGGGTCAATAAAAAGGCTATTGCTATTAGGAATATGGACTTTTTCATGGTTATTTTTTTAATTCTGTTTGTTTTGGCGTGCCCCTTCGGGTCGGGTGTTTTGCTAAATCTTTTGTTTCTTCATGGAGTCATTCTGAACTTGTTTCAGAATCCCTTGTTGTTCTCCAACAGATCCTGAAGCAACTTCAGGATGACGAATGCTAAGCAAGAGCAAAAGGATATCGCTTCACCCCCTCACGCGAAGAGCTATTAATCAATAACTGAGCTTGTCGAAGGACCTTTGACAGGTTCAACACTTCGTGCTGTTGTGCTATCCTGAGCTTTCCGCAAGACCTTCGGGAGGCCAAAAAATCAATATATAAAGAAAATTAAAAAGTGCCGGCCCGTCAACCGGCACTTCAATCAGCATCAAGCGAACATAGGGACTATGACGGTTTTTGTATTTTTGTTGTTTAGATTTTCGAACTTCCACTTGCCCATTTCCTTCATTAGAAGTTGCTTTACAGAACTTGAAATATTTCCACTTCTCATTTTAACATCAACAACATTTCCATTCTTATCAATGATCAATTCAAAATCAGCCGATTGCCCTTTTTTGAAACCCAATCTTAGCTTCGGATTTAGAGACAAATCATTCAGGAGCTTTTCGATTTGGCTGTGCAGTGCTTGAGCAGGTATATCTGTTGTCAGCTTTCCTACCTTCAAGTGTGATTTCAATTGAGTTCCTGCTCTTTTTCTATTCTTAATACCCAGCTCAAAGCCAACCGCACTGTTGCTAACACCTGCAGGCATTGGCAAGGGTTGTTTTACAGTCTTTGTAGTACCGCTTCCGTTTACAACCTCTTGATCAACAGCTATGAAGGATGTATATGCGGTCATCAAATTATAGTCTAAGCCTAATTGTGTCACTTCTTCTTTGATCTCAGAGTCACCCATGATCAACTTGTAGTCATCCAAAAACTTGATCTTTTCTCTGGCCCATAAGTATTTCAAGGCGCCATTCTTCTTTTTAGACTTGAATTCCGCTACATTTATGGATTGCTCATATGGATCAGAGCCCGTATAGCCTTTAAGTTTTATTTTTCCTTGCGCATTCCCTTTATATTTCCCGTACACCATAATAGGTCTTTGGGCCAATACATCTGGAACAGAGGAGGGCTCAATATCATATGCATCAAAGCCTTCAAAATCCACTGATACATTCGTTAAAACTGGGGTATTAATGTACTTTCTAAACTTCTCTGCCTCTTCATGAGCATGGTCAGGTTTCGTTACAATCATCGGTTCACCTTGACCAACATGAGCCATTCCTTCCAAGAGATATCTGTTAACGCCACTCCCTATACCAAATGTGAATACATTGGCCACATTCAAATTCTTAGAGATCAAATCAAAAACCTCTTTTTCAACAGAAATATAGCCGTCAGTGACCACCACAATTGATCTAGATAAATCTTTTTCTCGTGGAAGGCGGAAGGCCTTAAGCATTGGGTCCAAAAGCCTGGTACCTCCCCCTCCTCTTTGGTTGTCTATGAGATTCACTGCTTTTTCAACATTTGCCTCGGTGGCAAACATGGACTGTTCAGAGAGCAAAGCAGTAGACCCAGCGAATAACATGACATTGAATTTGTCGGTTGGTTTTAAATTGAGAATTAGGTCTCTGAGCAGTTTTTTTGAGGTGTTGAGTGGAAAGCCACTCATTGAACCGGAAATATCAACGATAAAGATGTACTCACGGTCCGGGATTTCAGATTCAGCACAAGTCTTTGGAGGTTGAATCATTGTCAAGAAGAAATTTTCTTTCTCACCTTCAAATAATAATAGGCCAGATTCTATTTTCCCTCCAGACAATCTATATTCTAATATATAATCTCTGTTGCCTCCGTTTGTTTCAGATGGATCAAGAGCCACTTGAACATCTTTTATGCTCTCATGTTTCACATTCACTTTGTGAGTTTTGTTTTCAATAGATTGAACCGGCATCCCAGCGGATAATCTCACATCGATATTGAAATCGTAAGTCGGAAGTACGCCTTCCTGTGTGTAGGGAGACTCTACAAAAGCATCTGCAGCAGAAGAAGCTGAAGCCGTTTTCTCAGAGTATCTTGGGCCAACCGTTGTTGGATACACAAATGTGTAAAGTCCATCTGTTGGTTTGAGCAATTCTGTATAATTTAATATGACTTCGATCTCATCTCCGGGCATGATGTTTCCAACATTCATTTGAAAGACATTAGGCCTACTCTGTTCTAGAAGTGCCGTTCGTTTTCCCTCAGCTTTAGCTTGTTCATATTCTGCACGAGCTTTGTTTTTCTCTCGTATTTCAGCTTTGATCACTCTGGTGCCTATATGAACTTCCATACCATATACAGCGGCCTGCGTTGAGGCAGGAAAAACATAAATGGCTTCTAAAACTTCCTTACCCTCGTTTTTATAGAATTGCGTTACGGTGACATCTGCAATGACGCCCGCAATATTCACATCCGCAGAGGTCGATTTCAGAGGAAGCTGATCTACATTGGGATCATTTGATTTCACAAAAAAGTATGGAGACATCGTCTTGTCTTCTCCATTTTGTCCTGGTTTTGGATTTGCTATTACTTGAATCAAACCGAGTAAGCCAAGTAATAATATTAATGATGCTTGTTTCATAGTCTCAATTCTTAATGATTTATGAGACTAATTTAGGAGAGGTTCGGAAGAGATTTTTTGGCGTTTTAGAATTCGTTATAATTGGATTATTATTCGCAATTCAGCATGTTAATGGTTGTTAAAAACGTAGATGAAAATACTTCTCTAGTGCCTTAAACGAAGATTATCACACAACTGAATATAAAAGCAAAATGGCCTACAAGAGGCCAATTCACAATTAAAAAATCTGATAAATATATACATTAGGGCCTTATCTACGCAAAAGCTCCGGCTATTGCTAAGGCGATTGAAAGTAATGTTAAAATGAGTTTGAAAACTCCAACACCAACATCTGTTCCGCTTACACCTGAACTGGATGTGGTTCTGCTTGAACTTGATCTTGAACTCAAATCAATACCTCTCCTTTTCAACTCGGCTTTGATCGCATAAAGATCATTAAGATGATAAATTGAATGTACAGAATCAGAACCTTTATTGTCCATTGCTCCAGCTAATTTGACTAATTCTTCTAAGCACTCAGCATCTGTATAAGATGCATATTTATTCATTGTATTTGTATTCATGTTTGAAAGTTTGGGAGTAGGGTAAAATCATGTAAAAGATTTCATAAAAAAATTTAGAAAAAATCGTTTCTTATCACATGTAAAGGGATTTGAGAGGAGCAATTCGTAAATTAGCTCAGCTTTTCTGAGCTGGCAAC
>JALEGO010000290.1 GCA_022763165.1 Flavobacteriales bacterium | reverse complement strand
TGCTCCACAGCAGTATTGATGCGTTCATCCTTCCTTGAACAAATGATAACGGTAGCTCCTTTCTCCAAATACATTTTTGCAATAGAGAAGCCGATTCCTGACCCTCCTCCAGTTACTAGTACTGTCTTTCCTTTAAATAGATCCTTTGCGAACATCTAAGTGATTTTTTTCAAAAGTAAATTAAATGTTAATTACGCCTCAACCCTTGTCTCGACAACATTTTTGTGGGCGACATCTTCTATAAGTGTTTTGGAAAGGATTTCATACATGATTTCAGTGGTGCCCCCACCTATAGTTCCTAATCTAGCGTCTCTCCATGCTCTAGCAATGCCATATTCTTCCATATAACCCCAACCTCCGTGTATTTGGATGGCTTCATCAATAATTCTAGAGCTTTCTTCTGAGCAAAAAACTTTTGCCATTGAAATGGTATTCATGGCCTTTGGACCTAAAGCAATGTATTCTTCAACAGCTCTGTATGCAAATGTCTTTATAACCTCAATTCTGGTGGCCATAGAAGCCAATTTATGTCTAATGGTTTGAAATTTTGAAATTGGCCTTCCGAAAGCGCTACGCTCTTTTGAATAGTTTAATGATTTTTTGAAAGCCCAATCAGCAATGGATACCATCATCACAGCTCCTAGAAGCCTTTCCTCCTGGAAATTATTCATGATGTAATAAAAGCCTTTATTCAATTCGCCCAGAAGGGCGGATTTGGGTACTTTACAGTTTTCGAAGAATAACTCACCTGTGTCTGAGCTGTGCATTCCTAATTTGTCATCAATTGAATTGGCTGAAAAACCTTCAGTTTTGGTATCGAACAATAATAAGCTCAATCCGTTTTCAGATGTTCTCGTAACTAAAATCACAAAATCCGCTATGCTTCCATTTGTTATGAAAGTTTTTGATCCGTTGACTAAGAAGTGATCACCTTTGTCTTCTGCTGTGGTCCTTATTGAAGCTACGTCTGAACCTGCTCCGGGTTCTGTAATGGCCAATCCAGCAATTTTGTTCCCTTGAATGGCAGGAACTAGATATTCTTTTTTCTGCTCCTCAGTTCCTAAAGCTAATATTAACGGAAGTGGTAAATAAGTATGAGCATAAATGGACATACTCAAACCACCGGCATTTGATCTTGCCATTTCTTCAGTTAAAACCACAGTTGCCCAGGCATCCAACCCACTCCCGCCATAAGTTTCCGGAAAAGTAAGCCCAAGAAAACCTTGGTCTCCCATTTTTTTGAAAATCTCTCTTGGACAAGAATGCTCCCTTTCCCATTGTTGAACGTTTGGGGTGATTTCATGGGTAACAAATTTTCTCAGGGCATCACGCACCAATTCATGTTCTTCTCTAAAAGGTTGTGAAATCATGTGATTGAAGTTGTTTGTAAATTGTCACAAATATAAATAATTTTAGTCATAATTGACTAATTTATTTTTCAATCAAAACAATTCAGGATAGTCTTTTGTTTCAAAAAAGTGCAAATTGAAGAAACTTTACTAGAAGCTATATTTCCCGTATTTTTGTATTGTGAGTCAAGAAGAAAAGGATAAAGAGGAAGAATGGGAAAATCCCATTGATAAAGATAAGGTTACTGAAAACCCAGGAACTTTGACCTACGGTCATACAGTTGGAGGAGCTGTAATTAAACCAGAAGATGAGGGGAAGTTAAAGTCGAGAGCGCTCAGTGCGATGCAGCATCAAACCAATACGCAGCTCAATCAAATCAAACAGCAAATTGACTTGTTGGCTAAACAAGCGAAAGACATTCAGGACAGAGTAGAAATTTCAAGCTGGATTTATCAGGCCAAAGTGAGCTTTGAGCCATTTATTAATCACATATATCATCTTTATAAAAGAAATGATGATGAATTTGTTTTGACCATGATTGGTCCAAAAGAGTGGGGGAAGAGCTTCCCATATAAGGAATTTGTCGCCTCTGTACGTCTATTGGCAGATCATACTTGGGAAATTGTTGAAAAAGCTTGACCCATTGTATTTCCTAAATGATTGAAATCCGAATAAATTGGTGAACAAAGCCCTTTGTAGTTTGTTTAAAAGACTATGGCGGCACTAGTTTTTAATCTTAAGAGAGAGCAACATCTCCCCATTGATTTGGATGAAGCATGGGATTTTTTTTCTACGCCTAGAAACTTGGAACAAATGACACCGAAAGATATGGGGTTTCAGGTCTTAACCACTGACAATCTGGATCGAATGTATCCTGGTCAGGTCATTGAGTATAAAATTCGTCCAATGTTTAATATTCCAGTTTATTGGATGACTGAAATTACTCATGTTCGAGATAAATCTTTTTTTGTCGATGAACAACGTTTTGGTCCTTACGCTTTTTGGCATCATCAACATAAATTTGAAACTACTAGTCAAGGGGTGTTAATGACTGATATCCTACATTTTAAAGTCCCTGGAGGGTTCCTGGGTAAAATGCTTTTAGGAGGTTTCATACATCGGAAAGTACAAGAGATTTTTGATTATAGGTTTAAATATTTAGAAAAAAAGTTCGGATAATGTAACCTTTACGCAATTTCTGCGTATAGGAAGGCAGACATAGTAAGGTTTTTGAGGTTTATAAGTGAAGGAGTCCGATATTATCGGACTTTTTTCTTTTATGTCCTATGTCAAATTCTACCACATGAACAAGTTCAGATATAAAACACCCCTATGGACATTAGTAATAGGGTTATTCGGAACACTTATTTTTGGTACGACAATCATTTTAATTTGGGATACGCTTGAATTGAAGAGCCTAATAACCCTTATGATACTTGTTATGTACACTTTATACTTGGCACTTAAAGGCATTTTATCGAGAGTAAAAAAGAGATATGTTGAAATTGACCTAGATAATGATCGGATCTTGATTCCCAATCTTTTGTTTTTAAATCAAGATAAAGTTTTTCACTTTTCTGAAATCAGAAAAGTAAGTGCATATCATGCAAAAGGCTACGCAATTCTTAACTTCTATTCGAAGCCACGAGTCTTTTTTGATTTAATCAGTGATGCCAAAATTGATCAGATGAATTTGAGTGGAAATGATTTTAGTGAAATTCGCTTGCTTGTGGCAAAACATGTCAGGATGATCTAATCTATAGATTTTAATTTCTTGAGCAATTTCTCAACATGTCTGTCTGCATTGAGCCTACTGGTTTCTTTTTCAATGATAATCCCATTTTCGTCCACTAGGAAAGATTCACGTCCAGAGATTAAACCTAAAACTTTCTTAATCCCAAAAGCTTTAGCCAAAGTACCACCTTTATCTTCCAAGAGCGAATATTGTAATCCATGCTTGTGTGCAAAACCTGAGTGAGATTCGTCACTGTCCTGACTTATTCCAATAACTTCTGTGTTGTAATTCTTGAAATCTTCATAGTGATCTCTGAAGGAACAAGCTTCTTTAGTACAAACCAGTGTATTATCTTTTGGATAAAAGAATATTGCTATTCGCTTTCCTCTTAAGCCTTCAGATGAAATCAAATTTCCATTTTGATCTTTTAAACTGAAATTTGGTGCTTTGTCTCCTACGTTCATATGCAAAAAATGTCAATTGCGAAATATATTAATTATTCCCCAATTGACATTTAACAAAGTAGGTAGGTTAATGTTTATAAGTGAATCTAAAGTCTAAAAGTGGGTTTGATCACAAATGAATTCATAATTGAACTCCCTTCTCCAATAACATTGTTGAAGTTATTATCCAAAGCACTAATAGCAAGGACGAAACCAAGATCATTCTTCATGATATATCTTTGTTGGTGTCTAACACGATTTCCTTTACCGGTGACTTGAATGTATTCTATTTCATAGTATTCCTTATAGTTCAGTGTTGCGTCTCTTTTAAGCCCAGAGGACAATAATTCGAAACCTGGAACTGAACGCTGAAGATCTTTCAAATTCTTTAATCCAAACTTTTCGCTAGTCCAGCTGATATCTGTGGCGTCTATTACCATGAGCATAACACCTGCGGCTTTAGCCTGGTCTGCCGCATTATTGTCAATAAAGAAAATTTTTGATGGATCGTAGGCATTGTC
>JALEGO010000289.1 GCA_022763165.1 Flavobacteriales bacterium | reverse complement strand
GGTACTAGCATCAGTAATACCTTTCAGACAGAATTGTCTCTTAGTTTTTGGAAGCAACTTGAATTCAAAACAGGATACAGTTTTCTAGATGTCTACAGAGAAATTGAAGGGCAAAAGACCCTTTTACCTTTTAATCCTCGAAATAAAGTTGTTGCTTCTTTCGGATATAAACCAGCATCCAATAAATATCGATTGAATATGAATGTTCATTGGTATGGAAAGCAAAGACTACCAAATACTGCAAGTAACCCAATCGAATTTCAAAGGTCAGGATTCTCGACAAATTATACCATTCTTAACGCACAGTTTACCTACAATATCCGTGATTTTGAATTGTATTTGGGTTGCGAAAATATTTTCGACTTTAGGCAAGTTAGGCCGATTAATAGTTGGCAAAATCCATTCGGAAAGTATTTTGATACAAGTTTAGTCTGGGGGCCAACAAGAGGAAGGGAGATTTATGTAGGGTTTCGATTAAGGATAAACCAAAAGAAGAATAATCAAAATGCCAGTGGCTAACAAAGTGTAAAAAACATGTTTTGGCCTACGCCCAAAAAACGTATTTTTACACCAAACGTTGTGCTTAATTGCCTGATCTAACATCAGCCAATCTAAATAAATTGAAAAGCATACATTTGTTAGATGTACTACAGGCGTAAAATTCTCTTAAGCATCCTTGAAAAGTTTGATAAGCCAATAACTAGCACCAGTTTGCAAAAGATTCTTTTTTTGGTAACCCGAAAACAAGAGAAAAAAGCCTATGATTTTGTTCCGTACAAGTTTGGTTCTTTTTCATTTCAAGCCAATCAAGATTTAACTACCCTTACTAAAAAGAATTTCTTAAGTCAAAACGATCAATTAGATGGCACTTTTTGGAAAACTCTAACTGAAGAAAAATACTTCCATCAATTAAAGGTTGAAGACCAAAGTGCAATTATTAAGACAAGAAATGAGGTGAAAAATCTTTCTAACAATGAATTAATTAGACTGACCTATATCAACTATCCTTATTGGGCCATTAAAAGTCAAATTGCATCAAAGCTTCTAGAAGAGGCTGAGTTGGAGAAAGTGCACAGTCAAAAAAGATGTTTTACGGATCAAGAATTGTTCACAATTGGTTATGAAGGATTAAGCCTTGAGACATACTTGAACAAATTAATTATTAACGATGTAAAGATTTTATGTGATGTCAGAAAAAATGCTTTAAGCATGAAATA
Source organism: Flavobacteriales bacterium (assembly GCA_022763165.1). Lineage (GTDB taxonomy): Bacteria > Bacteroidota > Bacteroidia > Flavobacteriales_G > JALEGO01 > JALEGO01. The sequence continues at coordinate 4,587 of JALEGO010000289.1, read as the reverse complement.
TGGCTTTTCTAAAAATCAACTCCAAAATGCTTGCGAAAGTATCGACATAAAATATGTTCATATTCCACAACTGGGAATTGACTCAGATAAAAGAACGAGTCTGAATACTTTAAGTGACTATAAAAAATTATTTAACGAGTATGAAAGAACTACACTTATACAAAACAGGGATTATTTAGAAAAGCTTTTAGAATTATTAGATAAATATAATAGAGTTGCATTGACCTGTTTTGAAAAGGATTCATGCATGTGCCACAGGAGTTCGGTAGCAAAAGCTCTACATCAGGTCCCGAAACGGAACTTAAAACTAACCGATTTATAATTTTAACATGGCAAGGACAAAAGTTTTAATAACGGTTAAAACCTATCCGTCTTTGTCTCCAAAATATGATGAATTAGTTTGCACAGCTGGCTTTCGTGAAGACGGAAGATGGATCAGGATTTATCCAATACCCTTTCGCAAAAAATCTTACTCGCAGCAGTACTCTAAATATCAATGGATTGAAGTAGATCTGGTGAAAAATAAATCTGATTTTAGAAAAGAAAGCTTCAGACCTGTTAGCATTGACTCTGAGATCAATATACTCGATACGATAAAAGCTGATGGAGATTCATGGAAAGAAAGAAGGAAAATAGCGTTACAAAAAGTATATACCGATCTAAAAAAACTTATTGGTGAGGCAAAAGATAATAGTATTGGTACTTCTTTAGCTGTATTTAAGCCAGCTGAAATTAAAAAACTTGAAATAAAGGAAGTAAGCAGAGAATGGGATCAAAAGAAACTTCAAAAAATGCAACAATGCAATTTATTCGAAATGAATAATGAAGGTAAATTTGAAGTTGTAAAAAAATTACCTTACAAATTTTCGTATAAATTAATTGATGAAAATGGAGTTGAAAGTACAATGATGATTGAAGACTGGGAAATTGGACAATTATACTGGAACTCCCTCAAAAGACATAATGGTGATGAGAAAAAAGCATGTGCAGATGTAAGGAAAAAATATATGGATGATTTTGTTAAAACCAAAGATCTGTATTTATTTCTTGGTACAACATTAGTTCATCATAATACTGCTCCAAATCCATTTGTAATTATTGGCACTTTTCATCCTAAACACATTTCCCAAACATCCCTTTTTTAAAGTAAATGCGAAAGGCAACTAAAACCCAACAATGGTTCCTCACAAACACGTACCTTTATACGGTAACGTTGGCAGCAATAACATGAAATTATTCCTTTCAATCATTCTAATTTTTACATTTTCTTCCAAGCTTTTGTGCCAATGCAAGATCAAGGTTCAAGATTATTCCTATCGAAATGTTCTTGAAGGGAAAAACCAATACTTAAGGTTTCAAGATTTTTATAAAATTGACGATGATGTAAATATCATTTATCACAAGCAAAAAGGGAAGTACTATAAGATTGGTGCTACACATAGATATTATCGCCCAAGAATACCTTCAACAGGTTTCATTAAAATCTATCAATATAAAAATCAAATGATTGATTCATGCTTTGAATACCAAAAGCACTTAGTATTCTTGAAGAAAAAATTCAAACTCGAAAAATATGAATATTCTAAATTTGGAGAAGAAACCCTTCAAACTATAAAGGAGATTGATATAAACAACGATTCATTAGTCAAAACCCATAATTATTTATGTTATTCAAACGGTCACAATGTGGACCAATGGTATAACAATGACTATTACCACAATAAGACCTTCACTGAAACTGGAAGACTAAAAACTTATGCTCAATTTTTAGATGGAACTCCCAGGTGGGTTTGGTCCTTTAACGATTTAAAATCCAAATCAATCGGAAGCTTTAGCTACATAGACTCGGTCAATAACCCTAAAAAACAGCATGTAATTAAATACTATGATGAAAATAACAATTTAATCAAGCTTGAAGAATATGAAGATGATTCAGCTTTGATTGAGGCAAGAACCTCATTAGTATATAAAGACGGTTTGATTTACAAAATTCATATTCTTAAATCTATTGATGGAAAAAACTTTAGGAATGACCAGAAATATAAAATACACTACAACAGAGTAAGTAAAATAAATAAAACGAAATTGAATAAGTTAATCCTTTCGAAAATACTTCCGCCAATGAAGCAATAAAACATGTATCTTGGTACCTCGGAGAAGGGAGTTTTTAATGTAAAACGTTGTTGGCAATTTACCCAGAGATAGATGACTACCAGACTTATAATCATCATTGCTGCTTTAATATGTCCTAATATTTTTTCTTTAGCTCAATCCTCAATTGATACTTATATCCTGGAGGGAGTTTATATTCCAGATACCCCATCGATTAAGATAAATTACCAAGAGTTAGATTTGAAAAATAGCATTTGGACTAAAAGAGTTGTGCGAAAAATTGACATGGGATTTCAATCAAACTCCAACTTAAAATCCAAGGGGAACCATAAAAGTCTGTTTGAAGTGATTATTTATGCAATCACCAAAGAAAATACTCTTACTCCATATAATTATGAGCCAGATTTAAAATTTACGAGGGACCGAGAAATGACGATAATTGAATTTATCAAGAAATTTGAAAATCCAAAGAAGACATTTTGGTTTGACTCAGTTTCAATTAGCCATTACATTCTGGTTGAGGATTATTTCTTTAACAAAATGACCGGCATTACAGAATTACGAATTACTGGTTTGTGCCCAGTTATAAAGCCAAAAACAGAAGAATCATTTTATAAGACATTCTGGGTTTATTTCCCAGAACTTCAATATCCGATTAAAAAGTATAAACTTGATGATGAATCTTCATATTACGATATAATGTCCCAAAGGCTATTTTCCAGTGAGGTAATCAAAGAATATGACACTCATAATTTAGATTTCAATGATTATGTATGGGGATATTAAACTACATGCACCAACAATGGGTAAATTTAAAATTCTGTCCTTGGTTTAAAACACATAACTTTAGCTCATATAATTCTTAACCAGTACATTTCAACTTAAAACAAAAATGAAGATAACAACTAAATTTTCTGCTCTAAATGATGAATTAAAGGACCGTATTAATAAGGATCTCAAAGACTTGTTGTCAACAGATTTACATAAGGACTTTGTAAAATGGGTAAAGCCATATGCAGAATTCGGAAATGACCAATTAGATGATATTTTTCTTCTTGCCGAGGTCACCATTGAAGCAAACACTATTATTCAAGAGCTAAGCCCAGAGTGCTGGGTTGACCAAGAAAACTGGTTCAACTATGAGGACGAAGAAGATATAGCTATTGATCCGATATATATTCCCATGAAATTAATAACTCCGAAGTTTCCAATTGAGATATCAGGCTCCAAATCATTTTGGGTGGTACTCCAAGCAGAAGGAAATATTTGGGACAGTTGTAAAGACTTACCCTCTTGGATTTGGGACGAAGGGAAATTTGACTTTATGTTAACTTTCAATGCCAAAACAGCTGATGGAATAGAATATCAGGCTAACGGAGGCGATGAATATGCAAGTGAACTCATTGAATTTTAATAAAATTCAAACTCGAGCCAAAGCAAAACTCATACATGAACCGTAAGTGTATTTAAAACTAAATGGGATTCAAGCTAGGAAATAATATTCCTCCAATGGAACGAGAGTTATCATATCTTCTACATGATCTGTGTGTTAAATGGGGCTTCTGTTTACCTCCTGATTATCAAGATTTAATATCTAAGAAGGAATCTTATAATTCGCTTCAATTTGCTCAGGACATTATTAAAGCAGAAGGCATGGAAGGTTATACAGAGTGGGTGAACAAAATAGCAGAAAGATTCAGAGAAAGGTTTGGTACTGACGAAATTGACTCTTCCACTTTTGTTGATCGAGTAAGAGGTACAAAAGAGATTTGGTGAGCATATTTAAAATGAAAAAATTGGACGTTAAGCATTATCTAGGAATTTACCTGACCAGAAAACAAATGCAAGAAGATGGAATAACTAATCCTAGCATTGCAATTAAAACATTCACGTTGAATTTTGTTTCTAAATTGTCTAAAATGCCTTTAGATGAAGAAATTATTATTGAAGGAAATGCTTTTATTGATTCTAAAGGAAATATTATTGCCACTAGGCCTTCTGAAGAAAATGAATAAGCACCCAGCATTGACAAAATATACGAAAATGACCAACGCATAAATCTAATGATTTCCGTAAATTTCATATCCTAAAATGTTGACAAATTCAGTAATATGGAGACATTGGATTTTGATTCCCCACTAGAAGAACAAATAGAAACTCTGAATGATGAGTGGTTTCAATATTCGCTAAATAATGATCAGCTTAATTGCCAGCGTGTTTTAGATCAGATTTGGGATTTGATACCAGAACCTAAAACGAAGTGGAAAAGAAGTTACAATTTTATCACATACTACATTAAAGGATATTTGCGACAAGGCAAACCTGAAAATGCTTTGAAATGGACAAAAGAATTGTTCGAATATGGCCTTGATAGGCACGATAGTGGCGAACGTGAATTCCTGTCTGGAAAAGTTCATTATGCTCTCGGTAATACAGAACAAGCCAGGAATTTCTTTAAAGTAGCGCATGAAAAAT
>JALEGO010000288.1 GCA_022763165.1 Flavobacteriales bacterium | reverse complement strand
GAGAAAGAAGAATTGAAACGCGCTAAACAAGAGCAATTGGAAAAGATATTGTCCATTTTACCTTGGATAGCTATTGTGGATAAATTTCAACATTGGTTATATACAAATCCTAATCATACAGTTAGTGAACGACAAAAGACTTGGCTTGGAATTCTAGATGAATTTAGCAGCGGAGTGGTGAGCTGGAATGATTACGAATGGAGCAGGAAAATATCTTGGCAAAGGCAACTTCATATATTTGAAGTCCCATTTTATTATATTGAATACGGCATGGCACAGCTAGGAGCGATTGCATTGTGGAGAAACTATAAAAAAGATCCCAAACAAGCTCTCAATCAATATAAAGAAGCATTAAAGCTGGGTTATACGAAATCCATTGGTGAAATCTATGAAGCAGCGGGCATCAAATTTGACTTTTCAACTGATTACGTTAAGGAATTAGCTCAATTCGTTAAATCCGAATTAGAAGATCTTTAATTCGATTTGAGTTTTAAATCACCCTGATTTTGTCTCCGACAGTAAGGGATTTATTTCTAGATATATTATTGAGTCGACATAAATTGCTAATGGTGGTACCATATTCAACTGCAATTTTGTGTAGATAGTCTCCCCTTCTGACAACGTGAAATTCAGCGTCTTCTGGAAAACTAGCGTAGCCATATTTTACTTTTTTGATGACTAAGTTATTGTTCAATAATTTCTTCTCTTTGAATGAAATAAAGTTCTCAGGATTTAAAGGGTAGCCCTTAAATCTAACCTCAAAGTGTAGGTGACTCCCAGTGGATCGACCTGAGCTTCCCCCATAACCAATCAGTTCCCCAGCTTTTACAACATCTCCTGGTTTCACATTAAATCTATGCAGATGGGCGTAAATGGTTTCGAGTCCATTGTTGTGACGTACAACCACAACCCTTCCAAATGCTCCATAGTATTTAGCCATTCTAACCATTCCATCAAATGCGGTCACTACTGAATCCATGACTTCTAGGTCTATATCAACACCATTGTGGTTTCTGCCATGTCGCCAACCATATTTAGACGTCATTAGACCATCAAACGGCACAACAAATGGTTCCTCTCCATCCTTTACGCCTTTAGCGAGATCTAGAACAAGTATAGAATCATTTTTAGAAATTTCATTTCTGTTCCATGGTATTGGTTTGTTTGTTTCCCAAGATTCATAGAAATCATGAGCTGGATATATTTCATTACTTGTTAGGGTAGTATTGTTATGATTCTCTTGAACCGGAGGGCGATCTGAAACAAATAAATTAAGCTGGTTTATTAAGGCATATGGCTTTTTCCTTAAAAAAAGTAATGAATCTATAAGTTTTACAATTTGTCCATTAGATAGATTGTGCGACTTTAAATAAAGCGCTACATGTTGTGCTTTTTCCAAGTTTCCATCTTCAACAAGTTCTTTCTTATAATTTTCGATAACATGAGTTTCAAATGAACTCAAATCATCTAACAAGAACTCCGTTCCATACAGAACAAGGGATGGAAGTGTATCTTTATTGGAGTTTTTCTTTTGCTCTTCACTGAACAAGAAGCCATAGGAATCCTGTGGAATTAGACTTAAACTCAGCAAGGCAGACATTAGTAATATGGTCGTGTTTCTGCGCATCATTAATAATGGTCCAGCTTACGAAATTAGTAAAATAAAGGTTACAATCCAAATTATATATCGGTGTTTGAATTTTTTTGAGAAATTTTATTCTACAACGATAGTCTTTAGCCGAATTAGATATCAATACTTGCTCAGGAATAAATTCCGCATTATTATCATCTTAGGTTGTTCGAATTTTATAATTTCGTTCTTGCAAATGAAACGGAATTTTCCAGATAAAATTATTTGATCCTCATGAAGAAGTTTTTCAAAGCCATAGGTGTAGTTCTACTTGTTGTTATAGTTCTTTTACTTATCATTCCAAGAGAGATGAATGTTGAACGGTCTTTGTATATCAATTCTGATCCAAAAACTGTTTTTGACCAAGTGAACAACCTCAAGAATTGGGAAGCATGGTCGCCTTGGTTACAAATGGATCCAGATATGAAGCTCACTTATGGAAGTACCGTTGGTGTTGGAGCTCAATATTCATGGGAAAGTGATAATCAAAACGTTGGTGTCGGTTCATTGCAGATCGTTGAAAGTTTACCTGAAAAGTCTTTAAAGACTAAAATAGAATTTGAAGGCCAAGGAGGAGGTAATGGACTATGGACTTTCAAAAAGATTAACAATGGTACCAATGTAACCTGGGCCATGCAATCTGACATTCCATGGTATAATATTCCTGGGAAAATATTTTCTTTTTTAATTGACGGAATGGTTGGGCCGACTTTCGAAACGGGTTTGGCTTCAATTAAGGAAATCTGTGAATCAATTGCTGAAAAAGGTCAATTGGTAGTGGAAGATTATGACGTTCCTGAAGAAATTTGGTTGGTCACTATTAAAGATTCTGGTGCATATGATCAAAGAAAGACAACCAAGATGGAATTATTCAAAGAACTTCGAGGATATCTTGCTGGTGAGAAGATTGAAGTGGCTGGTAATCCAATTATTCTTTACAATAGTTGGGCTGACACTTCTAAATCAGTTTTAGAATATGGATTGCCAGTGGCGAAATCAGTTAAGGTAGATTCAAAATATCAAGTGAGAAGAATTTTTCCAGGAAAATCATTGAAAGCGATTCACTACGGGAAGCATGAAAATTTAGGTGCAACACATGAATTTTTCTCAGAGTATCTTGATAATCATCATGTTCATGTTTTCGGAACGCCTTGGGAAATATTTGATGAGAAATCAATGTCAGAGTCTGACATGGCTAAGTGGGTCACTGAAGTCTATTATCCAATATAATCTAAAAACACATTCTTAATGAGTCCATCAATATTGGTGTGCAACGATGATGGTATTTTCGCCCCTGGTATTAGGGCCTTGATAGAAGAGGTCCAAAAGTTGGGAGATGTGACTATTGTAGCTCCAGATTCTCCGCAATCAGGAAAGGGAATGGCCATTACATTGGATGCTCCTTTATTTTATGAAAAAGTTACCATTTTTGATAATGTTAAGGGCTATGCTGTCAGCGGTACTCCAGTTGACTGTATTAAATTGGCAGTCAACGAAATCCTGGAAAAGAAACCTGATTTGATTGTTTCGGGCATCAATCATGGTTCCAATGCTTCAATAAATGTAATCTATTCTGGAACAATGTCAGCCGCCTTAGAAGGAGCTTTGGAAAACATTCCATCAATTGGATTTTCTCTTCTTAATCATTCAATGAATGCGGATTTTTCAGCTTCAAAAAAGGTGGTGAATCAGATTGTTGGATCAGCCTTGAACAATGCTTTTCCAGAGAATGTATGCCTAAACGTAAACATTCCCGATGGTCCTTATGAAAAAATAAAGGGCATTAAAGTATGTAGACAGGCAAAAGCGAACTGGGAAGAGGAATTTGACCAGCGAACTAATCCATTTGGCAGAAAATATTTTTGGATGACAGGAACATTCAAAAATTATGATAAAAACGATGATACTGATATTTGGGCATTAGAGCATGATTTTGTCTCGGTTGTTCCAGTTCAACAGGATCTGACAGCCCACAAAGTAATTGATTCCGTTAATTCTTGGGGATTGTGACACCTAAGGCCCTTGACCGTATTTATTTGGGAATCATACTTGGATTAATTGGTCCTTCTTTTGGGTTTTTTATCTATTACTTGTTAGAATGGAGAAATAGAAATTTCACAGAATTTATCAACCTATTCCTTCATGTAAATGAAATTCAGGCACCCATTTTAGCGCTTTCACTTATCTTCAATGCTTTGCTATTTTTCCTTTTCATTAGATTAAAAATGGACGATTCTGCAAAAGGTATACTGATAGGAACTTTTTTATATGTGCCTGTTATGATTTACCTGAAGTACTTTAACGCATGAAATATTACATTATCGCTGGTGAGGCCTCAGGGGATTTACATGGTAAAAATCTCATGCACAGATTAAAGGAATACGATCAATCTGCAGAGTTTCGAGTTTGGGGGGGAGATAAGATGAAACCCATTGCGGATTCCTTGGTAATGCATTACAAAGACATTGCTTTTATGGGGTTTATTGAGGTTCTCAAAAACCTGAGTAAAATTATGAAAGCCATCAGGTTCTGTAAGGAGGACATATTAAAGTATAAACCTGATGCCCTAATACTTATTGATTATCCTGGATTCAACCTTAGAATAGCCGAATTTGCGCATGAAAATAACCTTAAAGTATACTATTATATATCACCTCAAATTTGGGCTTGGAAGAAATCTAGAGTGCATAAGATCAAGAGATTTGTGCACAAAATGTATGTGATACTTCCTTTTGAAAAGAAATTCTATGCAAAGTATGATTATGAGGTTGAATATGTTGGTCACCCTCTACTAGACGAGATCAAGCCAGTTAAGGAAACAGAAAAGAAGAATATTGTAGCCCTGTTGCCAGGAAGCAGAAAACAAGAAATTAGGAGGATTTTACCAGAAATGTTGAATGTTAGAAAAACTCTACCCAATACGACTTTTTTGGTATCCAAAGCTCCTTCAATTGATGTGGACTTTTATACATCTTTTGGTTTATCAGAAAGTGAAATATATGAGGGCTCAAGCTATGATTTGATGAACATGGCAAAAGCTGCTTTGGTCACGTCTGGAACAGCAACCCTTGAAACAGCAATTCATCTGGTTCCTCAGGTAGTTTGTTATAAAGCAAATACCCTGTCTTATTTTTTGGCACGTTTACTGATAAAAGTGGATTACATTTCTTTGGTAAACCTGATTATGGAAAAAGAGGTGGTCAAAGAGTTGATTCAATTTGAATGTAACAAAAAGAATTTGGAGCAAGAATTGAATGCTTTGCTTGAACCGCAAAATCGTCAAAATATGCTTAGGAGCTATACTGAACTGATTGAGATTTTAGGAAATTCTGGAGCTTCTGATCGTGTGGCCAAGTCTATTTTTAATACTATTGTATCATGAAAATAAAAATTGCACTGCTATTTTTTGTTTTTAGTGTTTCTGTCTTTTCTCAGATTACACATGTGGATATTTCGGTTTTTCACAATACTTCTAATAAAAGAGAAATTGAGGTCGAAATTCTAAATGGGGATTACGAAATAATCGCGGATGGCCAATTGGTGGCAAAATTAGACGGAGGGGATATTTGCACGATAAAGGCGGTTGCAGGAGCAATATCGATTTATAAAAAGAGTTTAGAAATCCAAACTGAAGTAAAAGACTTAAGGCTTAGGAGCAGTTCAATCTTCGACAAGTTAAAAGTCAAATGTATCTATCCAAATACCCCTTATAAAACATATTATGAAAATCTATTTTTGAGTGTTGCAAATAGCAATCTTGTTCTAGTCAATAATTTGTTCATTAATAATTATTTATGTGGTGTTGTCGAAGCGGAAGTTGGTCCATCACAGGACCGAGAATATTATAAAATTCAGAGTGTTATCGCAAGGACTTATTCATATGATAATCTAAGAAAGCATGAAGAAACAGGCTTTCAATTGTGCGATGCGGTCCATTGTCAGGCATACAATGGAGTGGCTAGCAATAGTGAATCTATAAGATCAGCAGTATTTTATACCTCAGGTATGGTGTTGGTTGATAAAAATATGAAGTTCTTAACTGCAGCGTATCATTCAAATTGTGGTGGGCGAACCGCGAATTCAGAGGACGTATGGACTCATGAAAAATCGTATTTGAGATCTGTGCCAGATACATTTTGTCTTAGTCAGCCGCATGCGGTATGGGAAAAACGTGTTTCAAAATCAAAGTGGTTAAACTATTTAGAGATGATCCATGAGCTTGAACTGTCAAATGACAATGCTAAAATTGTTGACTTAAACTATTCAAGTAATGCAAGGGACCCATATTTTCTTGCAAGTGACTCTTCTCTGACCACAACAACGATCAGAGCAGATTGGAAGTTGCGATCTTCATTTTTTGATATCGTTCAAGAAGAAGATGAAGTAGTTCTAAAAGGAAAGGGCTTTGGTCATGGTGT
>JALEGO010000287.1 GCA_022763165.1 Flavobacteriales bacterium | reverse complement strand
AATTATTTATCTTCAAAAAGAAAACAAATATATCCGTGAAAATTACGGTATTATAAATGATTGCCTTTTGAATAAGAAAATGAGTATCTCAAATAACATGATTTTTAGAGAAGCTAATAGCTTGACAAGAAGTAAGACGAGCCTCTTTTGTTGAGTGAAAATATAAAATAGAACTTAAAATATTTTTTTGTTTTTCAATGGTCTGTCAATAAGTAAGGAGCACAGTATCTAATTTAGCTACATTTATTTTTATAATCCCTCAAGTTTAAAGAGAAGAAGTATATGAAAAATAGAATTTCCTTGGACGTAGCTTATGCAAAACATCTTCAAGAATTTACATTTCCATGCTTATCAAAAGTTAATGAAATTTCTAGCCCAATTTTAGAACTTCTAGGAATAAACTTTTTCTGCTTTCATCGTATATATGATAGCGGAAAAGCCTTTGTCCTTCATTCTAACAAACCATGGGTGAAATTTTTTAACGAGAACAAGTATTCTCAGCACCTATTTAATACGTTAAGTTATTTGCAAGAAAATTCTCAAGAGATGAAGTTTATATTCTGGAATCACTGGGGGGTAAACCAAAAACTAGATCCTGTATTTGAAAAACTTAAGCGAGCAAGTATCAATGATTTTTCCATTGACGATGGTTTGATGTTAATGCGTGAAGGCAAGGGATTTGTTGATTTTTTTGACTTTGCTGCTGATGCAAAGAAAGAGGGGGTGTACAGTTCATATATGCGGTATTTTTCTTATATTGAAAAATTTTGTGTCTTTTTTGCAAGTTTTTCTACACAGGAAATTGAAAGAAATAAAGATAAAGCTATTATCCTTCCTGATCAAGATCATAATAGAGCCATTAAAACAGAAGACAGAACGGTGCAATCTTTCAAAAGAAAGTTGAAAAACTATATTTATGTCGAAGGAATGAGCGACTATCCTCATTTAACGCAGCAACAATTGGAAGTCTCTAAAGGTCTTTTGCTTGGCAAGAGTTGTAAGGCAATTGCCCGATCTCTGAGGTTATCGCCTAGAACTGTTGAAAGTCACACGCAAATAGTTAAAGAGAAGTTTCAATGTTTTTCAAAGGATCAGCTTCAAGAAGAGTTGTGGCAGATGCCTGAAATGAAAAGATTCATTTTTGATTTGATTTTTGAAACTTAATTCCTTTTAGTTTCAAGCGATATCTAATTCGCATCATAAGATTTTATTTGTCATTCTTGTAAGAACCTCTTTCGGCCCCACCTCTTGAAAGTTGCGAACGCCAAGAAATCGAAGTTTGTTGATAGTATTAACCCAGTTCACAGATTTTGTGATTTGGTACCCCAGAGTTTCGATAGCATACCTTGGATCAAAAAACTCCATTGTTGACGAACAGACTACAGGCATATTCGGAGAATTAAACTTGAAATTTATGAGATATTTCATAAAAGCAGCCCGTGCTGGTATCATGTAGCGTGTATGAAATGCACCGCTTACATTTAGAATGACACATCTATACCCATGTTTTTCCAAAATCTCATTAGCCACTTTTAGATCTTCTTCCGTGCCCCCTATGACCAGTTGTTCTGAGGTATTGTAGTTGGCTACATCGATGTTTGTGATGCCTTCTTCGTTTAATATGTTCGTTATTTGATCAATTTTATCGCCAAGAATTGCCATCAATATTCCTGCTTTTACGCTAGACATCAACTCACCACGCTTTTTCACAATTTTAAAACCTGTATATAGATCGTAAACATTTGCGGCAAATAGAGCTGTATATTCACCTAAGCTGTGCCCGCAAAGGAAATTAGGCCTAACATTATTATCTTCTTTGAGCGCTAGGTAATGGAGACAATTAACAAAATATAGGCAAGGTTGAGTATACTGAGTTTCAGAAAGAAGGCCGTTTGGGTCTTCGAGACATATATTCTTTATATCCTGCTTCATGAGTTCATTCGCCATTTCAAGCTCGGTTGGGAAACGTTCGAATAGCTCTGCTCCCATTCCTTTATACTGTGACCCCTGCCCAGGGAACATATATGCCAACATATATCTATTATCTTTCTCTTAAAATTTATAAATTTTGAATTCTTTATTTTGAAAATCAATATTTTTATCTGATTTATTATCGTTAATAGGTAAGTGAATAAAATTCTCATATACGGATTTAGAGGTGAGCTTATAAAAAGTAGCCACAGGTTTGATATTCTCATCGAAAATATAGATGCTTGTTACAATCTCATCCACTGATGCCTTCTCAACTTGTGCAAAACAAATACACGTATCTGTCTTAAGGGAGCTATAGAATCTGAACTCATTAAGACTGAAAGGAATAAAGGCTTTTCCCTCGGTTTTATAGTGGGATAAACCAGAAGGGGTAATGGCAACTTGTAATGCTGCATCGAGAATACCAACTTCAATTTTATCTCCATTGAGATCTCCGGAAGTGAGAAGCCCCAAGGCTGTTTCAGAGTTGGACTGTAAAAATGCGATCCGTTGATAAAGAGGACCATATTCATATCCCATTGATTTAAAATGACTATAGAGAGCTTTTTTATAAATTTTGCTGTTAAAAGTCTTCCCCGCAAGCAAGTCTCTCAGATGTGGGGCAGAAGAAGTATCTGTCTGGCAAATATTAGCAATCATATACTCAGAATTTTGAGTATCTCTAAAAGAGAGGTTGTCATCTGAAATATGTAAGTCCCCAGGTTGTATGGGTTTAAGCCAAAAAATATCTCTAAGGAAATTTCCATTATTTAGTAAATTAGATGCCTTAGCAAGTGGATAGGCTGCAGGAAGTAATGTATTTCCCATTATTTTATGCTGAGCTAAATATCTTCCCTCAAGATCAACACCATATCTTGGTTTCTCAATCCAATGACTAAATTTTTCAAAAGGATCAATGTTAAGTGATGCGATACTTCGTGTTTTATATATTTTTTCCCACTCAAAGTCTTGGTTGTTTGTATATTGATTTGAAAGATTCATCGCTATTCTTTCTTTGTGGGCCTGTGTGGAAGAAAGATATTCTTCAATTGTAGAAGTTTCTTCAATAGATTTAGAATTATTTAATCCAATGTTAGAAAGGTGAGCATCAATTTCATTGATTAAGTTTTCCAGGGATGAAGCAACAAAAGCACATCTGTAAGCATGATGATCTCGGGTGCATGCGAGTGTATAACATAATGAATAGAAATCAAAATTGTTATCTCTATTGTTTAAAATTGCCTCGCGTAAATTAACGATTTTATTAATTAATGCTGAACTTGATTTTGCAGATATAGGTATAATAAAATGGGTGGTAGGCGATGATAATTGTAATGTTTGTGGGGTGCATTTTCCAAGAATAACATGTGAATTTGCTCCACCGGCGCCAAATGAGCTTATAGATGCTAAGTCCTTATTGTTCGTCCAAGTGGATAGTTTTTTATTAAGATAAAAAGGACTTTTCTGGAAATCAATATGCTGATTTTCCTCTTCTGCATTAAGAGTTGGAACGAGTTGCTCATTTTTTAATTGAAGTAATACCTTTGTCAGACCAGCAAGGCCCGCGGCTGACTCCAAGTGCCCAATGTTACTTTTAACTGAACCTATTGGGCACTTGTTGTTATTTTCGGAGAAAACTTTTTCTAATCCTCTTATCTCTAATGGGTCCCCAAGTTTAGTGCCTGTACCATGGGCTTCAATATATCCTATTTGGGATGGTGTGACCCCAGCTTTATCAAGAGCCCTTTGTATTAAAGTTGCTTGTGCTATTGGATTTGGTGCCGTGTAGCCATTTGAGTATCCTCCTGCATTAATATGAGTAGACTTAATAACACCATGAACCCTGTCATTATCTCTAAGTGCATTTGCCAGTGGCTTTAGGACAAGTGAAATAATACCTTCTCCGTCTACAAAACCATCTGCTCCTTCTCCGAAAGATTTGCAATTTTTACCGTAAGATAACATATGCATTTTACATAGTTTTGTATACTGTTTGGGATGCAAGATAAGGTTGACTCCACCAACGATGGCTAGTGAGCAATCACCACTTTTTAAGGCTTGGCATGCTGTATGTAAGGCCGTAAGAGATGAAGAACAGGCTGTATCAATCGCCATACTTGGACCATGCCAATCAAAAAAGAATGAAGTCCTATTGGCGATTGACCAATAAAGAGAGTCAGCATCAGAAGGTTTAAGTGCGTCAACGCTAAGCCACCCATAACCAGCGTTCATCACCCCCACATATACGCCTATATCTTCTCCTTTTAGTTTAGAAGGAGCGTAGCCAGAATCTTCTAGAGCTTTATATGTTTCTTCTAAGAAAAGTCTTTCTTGTGGATCGATTTTTTCTGCATCATAAGGAGTAATTTCAAAGAATCTATGATCGAATAAATCTACACCTTCAATAAAACCGCCGTATTTTGTATAACTTGAATTATTTTCTTTCAGCTCATCTGGATCATAGAATTCACTATGATCCCATCTCTCTAATGGAACTTCTTCTATACAATTGACTCCAGTTTTAAGATTTTCCCAAAACTCAAAGAAATCTTTAGCTTTTGGAAAACGACCTGAAAAACCAATGATAGCAATATCATCATTTCGAGAGAGGTTTTCACTATGAAGAGAAGGAGTATTTTCTGTAATAACGTTTTCAATTATAGGTGATAAAGGCTTCCATTTCTCTGTGTTGTTTGAAATATATTTTGCTAACTCATTTAAAGTTGGGTGCTCAAATAATAAAGTTGTGGGCAAATAGCCAAAAATTTCATTGAGAGGCTTGATTATTTCTAAGGAAATTAATGAATCGATACCGTAATTTTTAAAGGCGATATTATTTTCGAGTTTTGAAGGATCCATTTTCATAACTTGAGAAATCTCTTTCCTTAAAATAGATTTGATCTCGTATTCTTTGGAAGATGCTGCAGGTGGAGTTGAAATGAAATCTGTAAAAAAAGTTTTGCAGACCTCAGTATATTCCTCAAGTAGATACTTAGTTAATTTTTCAACAGTGTGGTGTTCAAAAAATATTGTTGTTGGGATGTAACCAAAAGTATCTTTAAATGGCTTTAAAAGCTCTAGAACAATGAGTGAATCGATTCCAAAATGCGCAAAGGGGACTGATTTAGAAATATTTTCTTTCTCTATTTTCATAACACTTGCGATGGAGTCAACAATGAATTCTTGAACTTTTTTGGCAAGTGAAATCTGATTATCTGAGCTGCTTTTTTCTGTATTTTCTAGTCTATATTTTTTAACATTATTTTGTGTAAGTTCATCACTTGTTTTATTCTGAATAGAATCTATAGAGAAAGATCTTTGCTCTTCTGTCGAATTTGCTAAGCCAACAATTACTTGTTGTGTTTCATTTCCATGAGAACGAACCTCAGAGAAGTCGCTTTCCTTAAGTAGCGAGGTCCAAGTTGAGGGGCTGAGAAGAGGACTATCAGGAATTCTATGATCTTCAAACAACCACCATCCTGTTGTAAGGCCAAATGTGAGGGTTGCAAAATCTTGCCTTTCGGTAACTTCATTTATAATGGATATCCCACGAGGTTTTAGAAGAGAACGAACATTTTTTAGTGTTTTTTGAATGTCTTTT
>JALEGO010000286.1 GCA_022763165.1 Flavobacteriales bacterium | reverse complement strand
TTGATGAAATTGATGCAGATATCATCAATGTAGTAACCCCACATGCCGAACATGCATGGATGTCCATTGAAGCCTGTAATAAGGGCTTTAATGTATTGGTAGAAAAGCCAATGGCTTTGAGTGTTAGTGATTGTGAAAACATGATCAACGCAGCAAAAGAGAACAATGTTAAACTATGGGTGGTAAAGCAAAATCGCTTTAATGTTCCAGTTAATCTTACTACAGATGTAATTCGCAAGGGACGTTTAGGGAAAATATTTATGATCAAATGCGATGTTTTGTGGAACCGTTATCAAGGTTATTATGATGATTCTCCTTGGCGCGGTAAAAGCCAACTAGAAGGAGGAGCTTTGTATACTCAAGCCAGTCATTTTATTGACCTTTTGATTTGGTGGTGTGGAAATGTGACAAATGTCAAATGTCATATGGAAACTCAAAATCACAATATTGAAACCGAAGACTCAGGAGCTGCCGTCTTGAATTTTGATTCTGGAACGATTGGTGTACTGACTTGGACTACATGTGTTTATAACAAAAACTATGAAGGTAGCATTACTATAATAGGGGAGAGGGGAACAATTAAAATAGGAGGTAAATACCTAAATAAAATAGAATTTTGGGATGTTGAAGGGTATCCTTTACAAGAAGGAATAGATTATACAGATAAGCCCAATACCTATGGCAAGTATCAGGGAACAAGTTCCAATCATGATAAAGTGATAGAATCAATCATTTCTGATATTGAGAATAAATACGAAGGAGAAGAGGTAGTTCAGGGATTTGAAGGGATCAAGTCAGTTGCCGCAATTGAGAAAATCTATAAATCATGTGGAACAAACTAATCTCAAAGGTCTTAATTTAGGTTAGTTTTGAAACAGATATTACTAATATCCTATACTTTTCCTCCAAACCAGGGCATTGCATCAAGACGGTGGGCCAAATTGGCGAAGGGCTTAGCCAAGAAAGGCTATACCATTCATGTTGTAAAAGCTGAACCACCAGAGAATAATAAAGAATCGTTTTGGTCGAAGGATGTTGCAAATGACAATATCCGAATCTATTCTTTGCCCCGAAATTATCCTACAGTCCTTGAAAAACCTAAACCTGGAGTCTTTGGTAAACTGCAATACAGATGGCATAAAAAGCTTCTTGAATTCAAAACAAAGGGTACCATTTATGATTTGGCATTTGCTTGGAAGGATGTACTTTTTCCACTTGCAGAGCGTCTCATTCAAAAATACAAGATTGATACCGTTATAGGAACCGGAGCGCCTTTTAGTGTACCCTATTATGTGGCCAAAATGAAGGAACGATATTCGGTGAAGACAATCGTAGATTACAGAGATCCTTATATTGATGCTGATAATTATGGCATGCCTTATTTGAGTTCAGAAAGAAAACAACATGAAGTATCCAAGCATCGGTATATTATTGAGCATGTGGATTTTCTAACGTCTCCATACGAATCAATGCAGATGGACCTTATAAAAACTAGTGAGACTCAGAAAAACATTGAAAATCTGATTGAACTAGAACATTTTTACGATTTTGAAGAAATTGCACCATTGTTAAAACCAGAGGAACTCGAAACTGGTAAAATCAAGTTTGTTTATGGCGGAGAATTGTATCTGGGGTTGGACCATTATCTTCATGGTTTGAATAAGGCCCTAACAGCTTTGAAACAAAAAACCTATTACAATAAACTTCAGTTTGATTTTTATGTAAATGATATCAATAAAAGGACGATTTTTGAGGAAAATAGTGAAATCGTCAATTTTTATCCTCAGACACCGGATATTTTGAAAAAAATTGCGACTTCGAATTTTGTTCTGATTTTTTACAGCGAACATAAAAAGCATCATAGAACCACGAAATTTATGGAGTTTTTGCCTTTCAAAAAGCCATATATTTACTTGGGACCTGAGGGTTTTGTCAGCGAATTCATTGAAGCCGAAAATCTGGGAATATCGCTTTCCAAGGATCCCATGAAACTTGAAAGTGTCCTCGCTGAATATCAGAATAATACAATCTCTTTTAACAAAGATTTTGACCACACTCAATTTTCATTGGATGCCATTTGTGATAAACTGATTAATCTTATTGAGTCATGAGTTTATCCAAAATCTTGTTCTATTCTCCTCATCCCAATTTGAATTTCTCAAGTCCTTCTGGATATGGAACACACATGCGAGAAATGGTTAAGGGTTTTGAAAATCATAATTATCAGGTAGACAAATTCGTTGCCGGAGGTGATGAGTTGCAGACCCTTGACATTCAAATTTCACAAAGTGGATTAAAGCTTCTGGCTAGAAAAGTTATTCCTGGCTTGATTTGGAGAACGCTTAAAGCAAGAACATTCGTTCAAACTGATAAAGTCAATTTTAATAAGTTGACAAATGACTTTACAGATACTTATGCATTTATGTACGAGCGCTATTTCTATGGAATGGAGTCGGGTATAAATTTCGCAAAGAAACGTAGTATTCCACATGTTTATGAGGTCAATGCGCCCTATCTAGAGGAATATATTGATATGGATGGCGGTACCAATTTACTGCACGAAAGAGCGTGCAAAGCTCAACAGCGATCATTTGAGCAGTCAGATTTGATTGTGGTTGTTTCAAATAAATTGAAAGAGCACTTTATGAAGCAACACCAACTTCCAGAATCAAAAATACTTGTGCTTCCCAATGCCATTAATCTGGCTGCATTTGATGGTAATTCTGAAACCGGAAATTTGAAAGAACAATTGGCCATTCGAGATGAACTGGTAATTGGTTTTGTGGGATCTATATTTCCTTATCATGGAGTAGACATATTGCTTAAGGCCTTTGCAAAAATTAACCAAAAAAATAAATCGCTGAAATTGCTTATTGTTGGAGACGGAGAAAGCTTAAAGGACCTTAAGGAATTGGCCCAGAACTTGAAGATTGAGGATCAGGTTATATTTACAGGTAATGTGAATCACGATGAGGTTAAAGATTACATTGCTATGATGGACATAGCGGTTATGGCGAAATCCAACTGGTACGGTTCTCCAGTTAAGATCTTCGAATATGGAGTAATGAATAAGAGTATTATTGCGCCCAATAATGGACCTGTAACCGATGTAATGACGAATAAAGTTGATGGTCTATTGATTGACCAAACTGAATCAGAATTGGTCAATGCGCTCAATTTATTGATTCAGGATAAAGATCTTCGAGATAAAATAGCTTCAAATTTCAGCAATAAGGTGCGTTCTAAACATACATGGGATAATAATGTTAAAATCCTCTTAGATCGCTTAAAAAGTGTTTTAAATTAGTTCTAATTAGTTACCAAAGTGAAGATACTTTTTTTATCAGATGGAATATTCCCCTATGTGATTGGTGGTATGCAGAAGCACTCTCGAAATCTTGTGCGACATTTGGGACTTCTTGGTCATGACATCACCTTGGTCCATCAGGTAGATCACGATGCCGAGATTCCGGAATACGAGCATGTGCGAAATGAGTTGTTTGGTGATCGAGATCATGGGGCTTTTGAGAGTATATGTTTGAAATTTGGAAAGAACGGTAAAATTCCCGGTCATTACATCAGGAATTGCTATCGCTATTCGGCACAGATATATAGCTTGATCGAAAGCCGATTGGCCGAGTTTGACTTTATATATGTAAAAGGCTTTTCGGGATGGAAGTTACTTGAGGAGAGAAATAACCTGATGTTTGATTGTCCCAAAATTGGGGTTAAATTTCATGGCTATGAAATGTTTCAAATGTCTTCAGGTTTAAAGAACAAGTTGGAACATTTGATGCTAAGACATCCTGTTTTAATCAATAACAATTTGGCGGATTACATTTTTTCATATGGTGGAAAAATTTCGACATTGCTTACAGAAAGGCTCAAATTAAATCCAAACAAAATCATTGAAATCCCTTCTGCAATAGATGAGGATTGGCTATTCAAACAACCCAAAAAAGATTCTGATAAGCTGAAGGTTTTGTTCGTTGGAAGATATGAAAGAAGAAAAGGTCTTATTGAGTTACATGAAGCCTTACGAAAGTTTGAAGGACAGAATATAGAATTCTCCATTGCGGGATCTGTTCCAGATAGCGTAAGACTGGAGCAAGCGAATGTAATCTATCATGGCAAAGTATCAGATGAGAAAGCCATGATGAATCTATACAGAACATGTGATGTTTTTATTTGCCCAAGCTACAGTGAGGGCATGCCAAATACAATTTTGGAAGCTATGGCAAGTAAGTGTGCAATTATAGCTACAGATGTTGGGGCGAATAGGAAAATGGTAAACCATGAAAATGGTTGGCTATTGGAAAAAGTGTCAGTAGAGAATATTGAAATTGCTTTACAAGCAGCCTTAGAATCAAACAAAGAAAGCCTTAGCAAGATGCAATTAAGAAGTTTACAAAGAATAGAAGAAGAGTTTCTGTGGACTAAAATTGCTGAAAAGACATCCGCTATACTTGAGTCAAGTACTTAGTCTTGTAGATAGCTTCTAAACCCTCTCTTATCAGAGTTTTTGGTTTATGACCTGTTATTTCAAAAAGTTTCTTTGAACTTCCAACTCTTCTCTCAACCTCATAGTCATAACGTTTGATTGGCGCCTCTATATATTTGATTTCTGATGTAGAAGCAGTCAAATCCAAAATTTGTTCTGCAAGATACTTTATGTTGATTTCTTGTTCGTTCGCTATATTAACGATGTTGTATCCTTGAGACTTCTCCATTAATCTGATACAAGCATCAACAGTGTCATCTATATAAGTGAAATCTCTTGTTTGCAATCCATTTCCAAATACAGTTATTGGATTGTTGGCTAGGGCTTGTTCAAAAAACCTTGGTATCACCATTCTATTATCCTGGTTTTTACCATAAACGTTGAAGAACCTCAGACAAACAGATTCAATGCCCTTTTCCTCGTGCAATGCGGCTAGGTAAATTTCATTGTATCTCTTAGCCATTGCGTAACTAGTTCTTGGATCAACAATGATCTCCTCACTAACGGCCTGTTCTATGGCTGAATGCCCATAAATTCCACTTGTAGAAGCGTAAAGTATTTTTTTGACACCACATTCCAAAGCTGCATTGGCAACATTTCGCATACCAATGGCTTCAACATCCATAGTTTCAATTGGATTATCAGCAACAATATCAACACCTAATATTGCAGCAAAATGAATGATGACATCACATCCTTTAGCGCATTCAGCCAAATGCGCTGCATCCCTCACATCGCCTTTGACAAATTCAATATTGTTAAGTGTCTCTTTGTCGAGTTTATTTCCTCGAAGCAAATTGTCATATACAGTTACTCCAAAGTTCAACTCGCTCAGTTTCTTGGCTAAACTACTTCCTATAAACCCTGCGCCTCCTGTTATTAAAACTTTTGCCATTATCTAATCATCAATTGTTATTGCACGGATAAACCATTATTTCGAAAGCTCAATAGCCTCTTGTGCGGTGATCGTCTTATTTTTAAATCTTCCAATAACTTGAGCATCGCCAAAGCCTTTGGATTTTAACTCTTGCTGAAGCTTAGTAGCTTCTTCATAGCTACTAACCCTTCCTGCATAATATCTTGTAAGACCTTCTGGTGTCTTTTCTTGGTTTAGGTCGTCTATTTTCATCAGAGCCTCTAGTTGATCTGATGGAACGTCAGATTTAAAGACTCCAAGCTGAATACTGAAATTCACAAGGCTCTGACTGACAGTGGTACGGTTGATCAACTTTTCAGCTTCAATCTGCTTACTATTTTCAACAAAAGTCACTTGTCCTGTTTTTTCAAGCGGAACTCTTTTACCATTTTTAAATGCTACTATGAAAGCCCCTTGAAATCCTTCTAATATAAGATCAACTTTGTTTTTTGCGGCTTTTTCAAAGTCAGTTGTAGAACCTGAGAAATATCGCGTTAAACCATCCTCAAATGGAACTACTACAAGATTATTTACTCCAGAAAAGATATTTCTAGACAGGCGACTTTTAAAAGCACCCAATTGTACTCTTTATACAACTTCATCCACTGGATCGTTTAGTTCAGTCGGTTCAAAAGAGATTCCTTTGAGTTCTTTATCGCTAACTTCATCAAGTGTTCTATCATTGTTTGGTTTCACGATAGAAGCTGCCTTAAATCCTTCTTCGGCAAGTTGAAGTTGACGCTTGAGTGCATCTGGAACATTATCATAGTTTCCAACAGTAATATAAGTTATTCCACCTTCTTCCCAAGTGTTAACATCTGGAATACTCAATAGTTCTGCTGCAACATCAGATGGTAAGCCGCCAGAGAATTCTCCAATTCTAACCATGAACCTGTCGCCTCGAGTGCCGCCAAGAGTTTCATCTGAAAAGTGCTTTGCGAAAACAGTATCTGTGGTTCTTCCTGAGACAGCTGCCGATCCAGTACTATCATTCCATCGTTCATACCATTCTTCAATGGCTTTCATATCGATAACTTGATCATTAACTACGACTGCCGTATCATAGGTGAAAGGGTTTAGATCCATGTAATCTGGAATACCATCTTTATCCGTATCAATAGGACATCCTTTTTGATCAACCTCCACACCCTCAGGAGTACCTTGACATTCATCTATGAAATCAATTACGCCATCGAGATCTTCATCAAATGCTAACAAATCATCATCATCCAAATCGGGCAATAGACCTTCTTCGGAACCAAACCCATATTTGATCCGATAATTCAAGCTTACATAGCTATAAAGAAACTTATCATTGCCCTTATCTCCTTTTCTGGAACCTATACTTTCATCGGTAATGCCATCAACAAAATCAGTTGTGGTCAAATGCAAGTTAGTACCGATCATGAAGGAAAATTGACGCATTAAGTATAAGTTAACCCCCACGCCTATAGGAAAAGAAATTGCTTTTTCAGGATACCAACCAAAATTGTCTAAGTTCGACTCTCGAATATCAGTTTCATACGTGAAATCTCTTTGCAGTCTCACTGCTTCAGCAGCGCTGGGACTGCTTTCGTCTATACTTCGAATAGTGCCATCTGACCAATAATGATAGAAATTATCATTTCGATCAAATAGATCGGTTTTACTTAAAAATTCAAATGATTCAATCCCTGCGGTAACAAAAGGTTCGATATCCCTATTTTTCCTTAAGAAATGATCAAAATTGTAGGAAACATTAATTCCCCACATACTAATATCAGATTCAAAATTGATGTTTCTATTACCGGATCTTTCATTGGCACCTACTTTGCCCTTAAGAAAATGAAATCCACCGTCAAGAAATGGAGTAATTTCTTGTGAAATATTAAGATTGAATCCTACACGACTTAGGGTAGCAGTATTCGATTTTTGATCCTTGGTAATGTCTCCGAAAAATGTAAACATACCAGTACCAATGCCTATAGAAGGTTTAAAAATTAATGCATTTTTATTTTCTTCTGGATCATCAAAAGTAAAATCTTGGGCAAACATGGTTTGACCAAGACTTATGAATAGTAAGCAAATCAGTAATCTTCTCATATTCATTATCGCATACAAACATAAAAAAAATGAGAGTATAAAATCATCCGATTGCTATAATGTTTGTATTTACGGATACCACTGATGGTTTGTTATATTCAACGCCTCTTGCACAGAAATTCTGGTTCCATTGTTGTAGGCAGTGACAAACGGACCAGGAAAATTGTAACCTGCTGTTACTTTGTTTCTTCTGTCTCGTGCTTGTTTGTAGACGGAATAATTTCCAATGAGGTATTTTATCCAGCCTTCATGATTATCAGTATCAATACTTTCTTCAGAGAAAGAATATATGCTTCTGAAATAAGAATTCACATTGGAGATGTTTTTATGTCCAGCACAAATTTGCACTCGATAATTCACGCCTCTGACAGGATCTGAGCTTTTAGGAGGATCTTGAGTTTTGCACGGAGGACAGTTTCCACCGCAGTCAACTCCTGACTCATTACCATTTTTGATACCATCAGTACAAGAAGGTGTTGGATCCTGTTGTGGTGGATCATCTTGTTTAGGGGGATCGTCTTGCTTTGGTGGATCATCTTGTTTAGGTGGGTCTGTAACATCTGCAACTGGAGGCTCGCCTGCATCAGGAGTAGCAACTGTTTTTATATTACACTTTTTTGTGTCCTCTCCAACCAGATAAGAAAAATCACCTTTAATATCATTGAAATTATTGGAACTTGTCTCAACAAAATAAGAAATCTTCAAATCCTGATCATCAGGAAGTCCCATCCAAACAAACTTTGCTTTTTGTCCAACGAAAGAGAAAACCGCTCCATTAGAATTGTCCTCAGAAGCTCTCATACCCATTGGTAAAATGTCTTGTGATTTTGCGAAACCCTTAAGGCCATTGTTCTTAATGCTAATCTCAACTTTGTATTTTCCAGAAGAAACTTCTGAAATAGAACGCTCACATGTGATGCTTCCGCTTCCACCACCTGCATCTGGAGCTGCGGCAGCACCGCCTCCATCCGAGGCACCACCTCCGTCAGAAGCACCACCTCCATCAGAAGCACTTGTGCCTGCATCTGCATCCGGAGTTCCTGAGTCAGAAGCTGATCCAGCATCAGCAACATCTGATGTACCCACGTCAGTATCAGAACCTGCATCAGTATCAGCACCACCTGCATCCGCAACAGGAGCAGCACCGCCACCTATTGTTACTTCGTGTGCAGCCACATCTAATGACTTTCTATCATTATTTTCCAAATAAGAAAACTTTCCAGGAATACTTTGGGTACCTGAAATTCCATCTCCAACCGTTACCTTATAACTAATTTTAAACTCAGGATCTGGAGGTAATGACATCCAAATAAACTTGACCTTTCCACCTACAAAAGAAAAAGAAGCACCTTTTGGATCAATTACTTCTGCCGACATACCAGCCGGAAGTACCTGTTGAAATTTAGCAAACCCTTGGATGGCGCCTTTATTGATTGTCACATCAACATTAAAGGTTGATCCCGCATCAGCACTTGTGGGTGCATTGACATTGACAGCAGGTCCTTCAAAAAATAAATAGTTCAAGGCAAATAATCCACCAAGACTAAAAAGTACAATCAAGTATTTAGACATAAGCAAAGGTTTTGAGATTTTAACAAATCTATCTCAATACTTGTTAATATCTTGGTGATTTCGTCTTTGTTACAAACAAATATCTGTTGAAAAGAGGGGTTCTCTATCCCTTATGGATGCAGCGCTGTTAAATAATTAAAACAACTGTAATCCTTTTGTTAATAGAGAAAGGGGGTTATTAACAATTTACCAATCTTCGTCTTCGTCTTGTTCAAAGAAGAAGTCAATTACTTGGTCAATTTCATTAGGAGTGATATTAAGAATTTCCTCAAAAAATTCATCAATCACTTGGTAAACCTCTTCAGTTTCTATAGAACAGTTTTTATTATAATCCGCAAATTGTAAATTCAAAGGTACTTTACAATCGGAGGAAGAAGTAGCCGAACCAGGTTTGACTTTTGGCTTAGCCTCACCAGGCAGGTATATAATATCACCAGGATTCACACCGTCCTTTGCAAGGGGATTGTATTCAATCAATTTGTTGCTTGGAACATTATACATTTTTGCAATATCGTTAAGGCTTTGCCCAGCGTGGACGCTGTGCTTTGCTAGATGTTCAAGTCCTAGTGTAGCTTTAATTTGTTCTTTATTCGGAATGAATAAAATATCTCCAACAATGATATTCTCACCAAGATCCGAATTGAACTTTAGAAGTTCCTTTTTTGAAACGCCATAGATATTCGAAATTGCCCCAAGGGACTCACCTTTTTCAATATGATGGTTATGCGTGCCACTAGCGGCCAATTGATCAGGTGATGGGATGATCAAGCTTTCACCATTGCCCAGATCTTCCAGAGCATTTGGGTTATATTTGATTAAGGCTTCTTGAGAAAGTCCATATAAATGCGCAATTTCTTCAAGTGTTTGGTTAGATTCTACTTTATGTTCCAAATTACTCGTTGCAGAAAGTTGATCTTTAGAAGGAATGATTAACTTTTCTCCCGGCTCGAGTTTAATGGCAGCATTTGGATTAAATTGTAGTAGTTGTTCAGCTGTTAAGCCATAGATGTTTCCAATAGCTTCAACTGTCTGGCCCGTTTTCACTTCATGTTTGTACTTATCATCAGCTCTTACTTGCATGCTTGCTGGAATAAATAAGACATCACCCTCTTCGATTTTTTGATCGGCCCCAGGGTTAAACCTTATTACATCTCTTGGAGTAATGCTATACATTGCCGCAATTTTTTCAGCAGTTTCTCCAGCTAAAACTTTATGCGTTTTACTCAATGTACTTTTGGCTTGTTCCTGAGAAGGGATTAGAAGTATTTCACCTTCTTTGATGTAAGCGTCACTGCCAGGGTTGTACTTTGACAATTGTTCAGCCGTCAAGGAGTATATATTGGCAACTTGCTCTAAGGTCTGATCTTTTTCAACTGTATGCTTAATATTTCCAGATGCCTGTTTTTGGGTTTCAGAAGGGATTAATAGCATTTCTCCAACATGCAGGTCCTTGGTGTGATTAGGGTTGAAACTCAGCAGTTCTTTCTTGTCTAGTTGATATTTTTCAGCGATGGCTTCAAGGTTTTCGCCTTCTTTTACAATGTGCTTCATATTTCCAGAAGCTTCTATCTCTTCTAAGGAAGGGATGTATATTTTCTTACCACTTTTAACTTTGTTTTTCAATTTAGGATTGAACTTTCTAAGTTCATCTTCGGTAAGTCCATACTTGTGAGCGATTTGTTCAATTGATTCACCTTTTTGCGCTTTATAAACTGTTTTTTCCTCTGGAACGAGAGCTAGTGGATCTCCAACGGTGACAGTGAATTTGGGGATTTCAATCGTCTTTTTTATGTTGTTTTCTAAGTATGAAAAGACACCTTTCACATCAAAAATACCAACGCTCGAGATATGTGTTGCTACGTAGTAACTGACCACAAATTTTTCCTGTTTGGGAAGTTCCAACCAAATAAATTTCACCTTATTATTTGAAAATGAAAAAGAAGCATTGTTTGCTTCAATCAAAGTGGCTTTAAAGCCTTGAGGTAATTCTTGTTGAATCTTAGAGAACCCAGCGATCGATCCCTTTTCAACCGTAATTTCGACTTTAAACTGTTCTCCGGGTTCAGATTTTTCTGGTGCTTTTACAAAGATTTTGGTTTCTTGAGCATTGACAGAAACAACAAATAAGACTGAAATCATGAGTAGTGTTAGGTACCTCATATTATATCCCGTTTTTACAAAATTATTTTAAATATGTCTGGTTTGATTGAATCAATTCAATCAATTTAAACAGAGAATTGTTGATACCGTTCAAAAAGCGTACCAACAAGTATGAGGGCTATTGCTCAAAGAAGAAATCAATCATTTCCATGATTGTTGAAACCGATACATCACAACCATCAGCACCTTCAAAGAAACAGTCAATTGCCATAGTCACTTCTTCGGATTGGATGATGCCATCATTATTAAAGTCTGCAAATCTTAAGTCTGCTGGAATAGCTGAAGATAATTTACTGTCTCTAGCTTCGATTTCTTTGTCAAATTCTCCTAAGATTCCAGAAGAGATTGTACCATCTTCCTCTGACTCATAGAACTTGCTAATTCTTGCAGAATAAGTGTTTTCTCGAATTTCTCTCATTCTCTCGATGTCTTCATCTGTAAGCGTGATACCAAACCTGTTAACGACCGCACCTTTTGCTGTATTAGGTTCTTTGTCTAAGAAATCAGGAACACCATCTTTGTCAGTGTCCAATGGGCAACCCATGAACTTCGGATCTTCTCTTTCAACTTTTACACCTCGTGGAGTATGAGAACATTGATCGTCAAAATCAAGAACCTTATCCCTATCCGAGTCATCCTTTAGAAGTGTCTTCAGGATTTCATCTTTTGCTAAATACTTTTCTTCTAAAGGTGGTATGTATTTTTTACCCCAAGTATAGTGTATTGAGAAACCACCTTCAACAAAGGCGTCATTTCCGCTTGCAGCATAATTGTCAATGTAATCGGAAAAAGTCAAATTATAACTTCCATAGATTCGAGCTTCCCAAAATTCCTTTACTTTATATTTTAATCCAAATGTAAGAGGAATAGCAAAGGTATTTCTTTGATAAGCAGTCATGTCTGGATCAGAGGAATTCGTCAATTGAGTTTCGTATTCATAATCTCTCTTGATCTCAACATCTTCTGGTCGAAGATTCTGATTTTCTGCAATAATATCACCGTTTTCATCGAATTCTGGAACCTTTCGAATAATTCCATCTGACCAATAGTAGTAGGTGTTTCCATTTTCGTCTTTAAGATCTCCATACGGATCAAAAGTCATGTAGGAAAAGCCTGCCATAATAAATGGTGCAAAATGAATGTCGCTTCGATTATCAAAATGCGCTTGGATATCTGCTCCAAATTGCATTGTATTGGCTTCGAAATTGAGATTTCGAGTTAATGAACGTTCATTCTGAGCTAGTTTACCATATCGAGCATGCACACCGAGTCCAAGGATATTACCAAATCTTCTTTCTACGGTTAATTTCGCACCCCACCTCACGTTGTTTGTGAAATTTCGATTCTGATTGGATCCAACGTCTCCAAAAAATGACGTTCCATTAACACCCAGACCAAAAGTCACAAATCCTGTGTTCAATGGTGGAAGGCTGTCCTGAACTGGGGCTTCCGTGTCTTGTCCATTGGAAATCAGCGTACTTAGACAGAACGCTGTCATGGCGACTATTAAATATGTATTTCTTCTCATCGTTTGCTTTCTTAAAAGTACAACTAAGGCTCAAATATTCCAAATGAACATTAGGCTCAGACATAGTTTAAAAAAGAAATTATGAGATTTCTACGGGAAAAAGCTATTCAAGTTTCAAATTAAC
>JALEGO010000285.1 GCA_022763165.1 Flavobacteriales bacterium | reverse complement strand
TGAAATGGAGAAGTTGGAAGAGTGGCAAAGAACACTGCTCTTGATGCGCGCGCAATCATACACGTATGAAGAAATAGCGCCCTATGTCGACAAGCCGGCTAACCAACTTAAAGTTTATTACATGCGTTTAAAAAAAAGAATATATGACAATCTCAAATCAGATCTTGACAAATTATCATGAGTGAAGATCATAACATATCGGAAGATCAATTTAACGAACTTATCAATGAGGCATTCCGCTCCAGTGATGGAATGGATGATTCATTAAACTGGGAAGACGTTTCAGATGTTGTTTTTAACAAGCAATATGATGTTGGAATTGATGCAGCTAAAAAGCAGAAAATGCTTGGACGACTTGCAGGTTTTTCTGGACCAAGTCTTTGGGTTTTGCTGATTGGTTTGGTCATTGGTGGGCTGTTGAGCTTTTTATTATTTGATAAAACCGGAGAAGAAGAAAATGTAAGTGCTGGCAATAAAACGAAAAACGAATATTCGGAAGTCAGTCATCCTGATAAAATTCAAAAAATGAAGCCCAAGGGACCTGGTCAATTGAAAATCTACCAGGATCTTATGTTGAATGACTCTTTCCCTTTAGAAGGACTGCTTGTGGAGCATACGCCCGAGGCGCAAGAATTGAAGGTGAAAAAGGAACATAGTTCAAAGGGAGGACAAACCAAAGCCATTGTTTTCGATAGTACAATGGTCAAGTATTTCTCTGCTCTGAAGATGGAAATGATTGATAAAATCATCAGGATGGATACAAACATGTATACTCTAGTCTTGGGTGGAAATATCAATTACATTGGTAAGAATATTGGAATTGATAGATTCTATCTTAGAAACACCCCTGTCTCAAATTTGGAGTACAAGATTTTCCTATATGACATCTATAGAAAGGGAATGATTGAGCAATTTAATATGGCTAATGTAGTGGAAGGATCTTGGAAGCTCGAGGGTTATAAAAAGCTCGAGAAAGAATACTTCTACAATGAAAAATACAATCTTTTCCCAGTCGTAAATGTTCCCAAAGAGGGTATGATTTTATTCTGTCAATGGATGCAAAATGAGATAGAGGTTCAAGCCAAGTATCAAAAAATAGAGTTGGATCGCTATAAGGTAAGACTTCCAAGAGATGTCGAGTGGATTCGTGCTGCCTATATTGGATACGCTGATGTATTGAAGTGTTCTGGGTTCAATACTATTTTCGATGTTGAATCTGGATATGTCAACAAGAAATTTGAAGCTAAAGTGGCAAAGAATATTAGAAAACATCGTCCTCTCATGGTTGATGATTATGAACATAATCTGTTCTTAAAAAATGAAAGGCAGCTCTTAAAGAATTTCGCGAAAGCTGAGGTGTACCAGGAAGACTATTATTTTGTGGAAGGCAACCGGCTCAAAGCAGCGCTTGAGCAATTTGGTTGTGCGGAATTGATTGTGGGATTTGGTTCAAATGAACCATTAGTCTCCGGAATGTGCTGGAAGAGTAAGTTGCAATATCTAGAAATGGTCAATCAATATAATTTAATGGGAGTTTCTCCCTTTGTTAGTTTTAGACCAGTAATCGTATTTGACGAAGAACAAGACCGCGATAATCCGTTTTGGTAATTTATTCAAAATTAGATCACCAAGTTCCTTTTTAAAAGAGATTGAATTTTACTTTTGCAATCCATATTTAACTTGTTTTATGCAGAATATAGCAGTTTTCACATCAGGTGGTGATGCTCCAGGTATGAATGCATGTATAAGAGCTGTTGTAAGGACGGCTATATATGCTGGCGTCAATGTTTTCGGTATCAAAAGAGGGTACGAAGGTTTGATTGATGGCGACATTGAATTAATGGACTCTAAATCTGTTGGGAACATCATACAAAGAGGAGGAACGATCCTAAAATCAGCGCGAAGCAAACGTTTTTTTGAGAAAAAGTATCGTAAAAAGGCTTTTGGAAACTTGATGGAACGTGGTATTGAGGGCGTTATTTCAATAGGAGGGGATGGCACTTTTCAAGGTGCTCACGTATTTAGTCAAGAGACAAATATCCCATTTATTGGCCTACCAGGAACCATAGATAATGATCTATTAGGCACAGATTATACAATAGGTTACGATACAGCTCTGAATACTGTCGTTGAAGCCGTAGATCGTATTAGGGATACAGCTGACTCTCATGATCGATTATTCGTGATCGAAGTAATGGGCAAGGATGCCGGTTTTATTGCCCTGAGAAGCGGAATTGGCTGCGGAGCAGAAGCAGTTTTGGTGCCAGAAACTCCAACATATGTTGATCACATTATTAAAAAACTAGAGCAGGGGAGGAGGCAAAATAAATCTAGTGGGATCGTTATTGTCGCTGAAGGAGATGATAGTGGAGGTGCTTATGAAATTGCAAAAAAGATAACCGATAAATTCCAACAATACGATACTAGAGTGACAGTTTTAGGACATGTGCAGCGTGGAGGAAGCCCAACTGCAATGGATAGAGTCTTGGCCTCAAGACTTGGCAATGCGGCTGTGACAGCTCTATTAGCCGGTAAGCGAGATGTTATGCTGGGTATTGTGAATAAGAACATTGAAGAGACTCCTTTCGATAAGGCCACCAAGCACCATGATAAACTCAATACACAGCTCATAGATTTGGTGGAAGTGCTTTCAATATAAAAGTGGACTGCAAGGGGGACAATTAGGGTGCAGCGGATTTTCATATGTGAATAACTCTAAATTTGACCCAATCTAAATTTCTTCACAATGAAAACTCTAGTATTAATTGCAGCTGTTTGTATAACTCAATTTTCATTTTCACAAATTCCAACTAACTCTTGGGTCTCAGAAGGAGGCTCAGCCTTATATCGAGAAGTTGGAAACGCTGTGGTCAGTGATGTATTTGGTAATTGCTATGTGGTGGGCTCATTTCAAGACACAGCAGTCTTTGGATCTTTTAGTCTTGTTTCTGCAGGGAATGTCGACCTTTTCATTGTTAAATACGACCATAATGGTAATTGTATTTGGGCAAAATCGGCTGGAAGCGCTTCTTTAGATATTGCATCTGACATTACCATAGATGATGATGGTAATCTCTATGTTGTTGGCTATTATTCTCAAAACATCAATTTCGACAATATTTCAAAATCTAGTTCAGGAGAGGTTGATGCATTTATTGCCAAAATAGATCAAAATGGCAATTACCAATGGATTGAAACGATAAATGGTCCAGTAGATGTTTGGAGCTATGCAGTTTATTTCAATACCATGAATAAAAACGTTTATCTAGCAGGAGATTACGGGGTGTCATTGACATGTGGTAATTCTAATCTAGGTTTAATTTCAACAGGTGGATATGAAGGTTATTTGGCCAGTATTGATAAACAAGGAAATTTCACATGGATAAAAAACCTTGGTGCTCCTAATAGTGATCAATTTGTAAAAGACATGACCATAGACAATAATGGAAGCATATACGTTTATGGAGATTTTCAGGATAATATTGATTTTGGAACAGGCATAACATTGACCACTGATATCAAGCCAGACAAGGTTCCTTTTTTGGTGAAATTTGATTTAAGTGGAGCTGCACAATGGGCAAAAAAAATTGAGAGATCTTCTCAAAGCAATATCAATGGTTTCACGCGATCTACCGATATTACAATAGACAATTTGGACAATGTTTTGATCACTGGTTATAGTGCACAAGGAATTGTTATTGACAGTACAGATGTTTTGCATCAATCTGGTGATCATGGTGTTTATGTGGTTAAAATTGATGATTCAGGTCAAGTTGTTTGGGGAAATATGGCTTCAGGTACAGGTTTTTATTGGGGAAACAGTGTTGCAACAGATTCATTGAACAATGTGTATCTCACAGGTAGGTCCGATGGTTTATTGGATTTCTCACCCTATATATTTCAATCAGGAAACACTTTTTTTATCGTTCAACTGTCAGGGGCTAACGGGAATTGGACTGGACTTCATGTTGGACAAAGTTCGAGTACCGGTGAAATGGAGGGGCATGATATGCACATTGGTACTGATGGAAGTGTTTATGTTACAGGCGAGTATTTAGGAACGGTACAATTGGATAATAATGGAGTAAACTCACAGAACATTTTAAATACAAATGCGTTCTTGGCAAAATATTCCAGCATACCTACTAGCATTTTTACACCAAATGCGCAAAATGAACTGATTGTTTCTCCCAACCCAAATAATGGATCATTTAAGATCAATACTTTACAAAGACCCATTATCCGTAATGCTCTAGGACAGGAAATACCCTTTGATTTTAATAATGGTTTTGTGAACGTTTCTAACCAAAATAAAGGTCTAATTATATTAGAAGTGCCCACAAAGGGACATTTCGAAGTTAGAAAAGTCATTGTTGAATAGTGTCAAGTTAGGGTGTTTTTCAATAAGACGAAAGAGATGTCTTATGGCTGAACAACATCCAAGCTGGCTCCCAAAGTTTCTTGTATTGTGAGTGTTGATGTACCTTGAATTTGAATGGAATAGCAATCAGCATTTGTTCCCCCATAGATTATAGGAGTATTTCCTGTAGGTATTACAACAGTGCTGCCAGTGGTCGGGACGACATTCGGTGTCCAGTTTAGGCAATCGTTCCAATCTGAATCCACGGATCCGTTCCATGTAACTGTGCCATTGGGGTTTCCTGAGCAACTCACGATAACTGTTGCTGTCACAGCTCGACACATACTTTGACAAGCACCATTTATTGTGTTGACGTAATAGGTTGTTGTGCTCGCAGGGCTAACAGACACCGGAGAGCCCGTTGCAAAAGGAGTGCCTCCACATTCATTAGCAAACCATTGGTAACTGCCGAGACCGCCAGATGCTGATAAGCTTCTTGAAGATCCTGATGTTCCACTTGCAGGGGTACAATTATAAGTAGTTGGCGCAATAGCTGTATTCAGCCCTTGATACTCGTAAGCGCCCATATCGGTGACTGATGAAAAAATTCTAGAATTTCCCAAAATGTCCGTTGCTGATGCCCCGGTATTATCTCCTGCCTGAATACACGGTGAGCAAGCTATAATTGAAAGATCACCAGTTCCTGGACTGTTAAATCTTGGATCAAGGTTCATATTGCCAACACCGGAAAATCCTCCTCCTTCAATATCGCAATATGTTACGGTATAGGTAGGTGAATTGTTGGTGTAAATTTCAGTTGTATTACCCCAAATGATGCAATTTCTCACTGAAAACACGTTAGTACTATTGTTTAAAGATACAGCTGTTGCATTTCCATAAAAACTGCAATGTTCAATTGATGTATTTTGATTTCCCCCGTGTAAACCTATTGCGGCAGGAGAGTTGTTATAAAAGGTGCAATTTCTTATCCAACTTGTATTTGCATTTGTTGGGTTATGCTCTACTACTCCAAATAATCCCCAAGATGAGTTATTCGTAAATGTACAACGTTCAATGCGCATCACTCCGCTGCCATACTCGTTGTAAACGCATCCACCGAAGCCTCCTCCTGGAGCGCCAACGTTGTCATCAAAAGTGCAATCGGTAAGGTATGCACTTCCTTGATTGGTATAAATAGCAAAAAGATCGATATCGTTATCAGTGAAAGTACAATTTGTTGCAGTTAAGGTTTGGCTTCCGTTTTCTAAATAGATGACTCCTTCATGCGCTCCATTTCTAAGAAAGTCGCAGTTGTTCAAGGTGATATTTCCATTTACAACACGAACCGTACTATTGGCTGTCACTAAAGAACCTGTATAGCTTAAATACCCCCTTGCTTCATTAAATATGATGTCGTTCAGATAGAGTGTTCCTGTAATATTGACATCCATTAATTTGTAACAATATCCCCCAGCTCCTAGATTTCCTCCAATTCTGGTAGTGCCAAAATAACCACCTGTGATAGTGATATTATCCGTTACAGCAAAAAAACTAGTTTGTGTTGCAGGCAAGTATGTGCCATCGTACATGCGAATTTCATCTCCATTGTTGACCAAGGATAATGCATTGGTAAATGAGGTAGCATTGGCCCAGCTAGATCCGTCTCCGGAACCGGAAGGAATTGGTTTAACGTAATATATCACGCCAAAAGCATTGGAGGTAACAACCAAACAAAATATTATGTATAAAAATCTAACCATGATTTGATATACTTACTATTATTTGCTTTGAAGAATTTGTTGTTGCATCTCAATTATGTTCGAGGATCTGGAACTTTTAGATTTAGAGAGGATAGATTCCAACTCCGCTCGATCAATTTTGTTTTCTAGTTCTTCCCTCAATTCTTGATTTTGAATATTTTGCTGACTGATGATTTCTTGTTGATCCTTTATGGCTTCAATTAAGACTGCTACCATATGTGAATAATCAACTGATTTGTATCCTTCTGAATCAGTATGCACTACTTCGGGTAATATTTCTTCCATTTCTTGAGCAATTACGCCAAGTTGTCTTGAAGAGTCAGAAAATAATTCGGGAAAGTCTTCAGACTTCCAATCATATGTCACACCTCTCATTGAAAGCACCTTTCCTAGGGCATTTTCAACTTCTCTGATATTCTTTTTATAGCGTACATCTGAAGTTTCATTGATCGCATTTGTTCGAATTCTTCCTGAAACCTGCAATTGATAAGTTGGATTAGTGACTCCTATACCAACATTTCCATTGTCTAAAACAATCATTCTCGTTGTGGCTCCGTCCATAAAACGAACATCACCAGTGCTATTCATATTGAAGCTTAGATTATTAGCTCCTAATGAAACAGTGCGGGCACCAGATAAAGTAGCGTCTCCATTATAAATAGTAGTGGCGGAACCACTTGCGGTTCCCCAATAAATATTGGTTCCATTGGACATGAGCACTTCGCCTGGATCACCATTGTCGCCATTAATACTGATTTGAGTGGCTGAACCTGTGTAAATATCATCTACTGAGGTAATATCAGTATTGCTCATTTGTATTCCTGCGAATGGATAAAGTGCTCCGTACATGTAAACAAGACCGTTATCATTGATCGTCATTCTTGTGGATGCGCCATCCATGAATCTCACATCGCCAGTAGAATTCATATTAAAGCTCA
The DNA here is from genome assembly GCA_022763165.1 of Flavobacteriales bacterium. Classification (GTDB taxonomy): domain Bacteria; phylum Bacteroidota; class Bacteroidia; order Flavobacteriales_G; family JALEGO01; genus JALEGO01. The sequence continues at coordinate 17,501 of JALEGO010000285.1, read as the reverse complement.
AGTTGTTTGCTCCAAGCGAAACCGTTCTGGCTCCGGAAAGTGTTGCATCACCATTGTAGATTGTTGTTGAAGCACCTCCAGCAGCACCCCAATAGATGTTAGTTCCATCCGACATTAGCACTTCACCTGGATCACCATTATCACCATTAATGCTTATTTGACTTGTAGCTCCTGTGAAAATGTCATCCAGACTGAAGATATCGGCAGAACCATTAAAATTTACTCCTGAAAACGGATATAATTGACCGTAGTGAAAAACGGTTCCGTTGTCATTAATTTGCATCCGAGTAGTTGCTCCATCCATGAACCTGACATCTCCGGTAGAGTTCATATTAAAATCCATATTATTGGCTCCCAAGGAAACAACTGTGGCACCACCTAGGGTTCCACTTCCATCATAAATGCCATTTCCATCAGTACCTCCAGAAGTCAAGTCATATACAGTACCACCATCATTTCTGAAATAGAGTCTACCATCATTTTTAACATAGACACCACCAAATCCTGATCTCGGAGTAGTAATATCTGCTGATCTTTCGGCAAACTGAATGTTTTGTTCTCTAGCGCTTATTCCAACATCTGCATTGCCATCAATATTTGTAGTGCTAGCATTGGAGGCCGGATTACCATCGAAAAAGGAAAACCAAGTCGCTGTTTTAGCAGCTATTGTTGAACTTGCAATTCCTAATGCATAAGTGTTTGAGTATAGACCCAACTTCCATCCAACACCTGATCCGGCAGCGGGGGGATTAGAGGTAATTGTGCTTGAACCATTTAAATATGTCATACCTGTAAAGGTTGAAGTTCCATCAACAACAAGATTATCAGTCCCAGGGTCAGAGGTCCCTCCAACATGCACACCACCAAGTCCCAAAATGTAGTCGTTTGCATAAATTTGACCTCCGGTTTGTATTTCAAATGCTCCGTAATCTGATCCTCCTTGTCGAATTTCACCATCGGCTCTTAAATGGGTTGGAGTATATGTTCCATTGGAAAACTGAGAAGACTGATTGAGTCTTAACCAATTGTCACCGCTAAAACCAGAAAGGGCTAGTCTGTTATCAAACTCAATTCCGGAAGTAGAACTAGTAGTATTAATATCCAACATATTACCAGGGTTAGTGGAGCTAATACCAACATTTCCATTCGATCGAATTGATATTCTTTCAGTTGATGTAGCGGCATCATAGATGAAAAAACCGCCTTCTCCAACTTGATTTCCACCTTGCCCAGATCCCAGTCTCCAATCTTTACCATTAGTGCCTGTACTTACTAATCGCAATTCTGGTCCAAAGGATTCATTTGAGGTTTGAATTCTAACTAAAGCTTTACCTGTACTAACGTTTCCGGTTCCCCCATCTACATCTAGTTGTGCAGTTGGTGTTGCATCACCAATTCCCACATTACCATTATTGTCCACTCGAATACCTTCAGACCCTCCATCATTACTGAGCCAATTTCCGTCTAGCTCAACATTCGCTGTAGCAGTATGGTTGCCTAAATCGTCTCCAGTCCCACTTGCTGCTATTGTGATAGTGTTGCTCGCTTCTGAGAGTGTTATATTTGAACCAGCCTGCAAAGTTATTGGCGTGCTTCCAGAAGTATTAGAATTTATAATTGATGTGTTTGCGGCCCCAGCTCCAACGGTTAAGGACCCTTCATTTGAGACACTTCCATCAACTTCACTCGTTAAATATCGCCCGTCTAGATTTACCGTCAAGTTGCTTAAACCAGAACGATTGACAGTTAAAATTCCTGAACCTGTTGCAAAAGATAGTCCACTTGCGTAATTATTGTCATCATAACTTGACTCATTTGAAGAGGTAATTAGTTCAGACCAACCTCCCCAACTTGCATTGTCTGGCTGACCTTGTCTCCAAAAGATTCCTCCTTCGTTAAAATTAAGTTGATGGTGGGCGTCCCCACTATTATCGCCCCATGGAGCAAGCGTAAGCATTCCCGAATAGGTTCCTGAACCTCCAACTCCCACGGCAGTTCTTTCTTTAAATTCAAAATGAACCTCTTTGTCATATGAGGTTGGAGCTGGATTTGTTGATCGTGTATCTTCTACATTTATTCTACCATAAATGTCTCCTGTAGCTTTGATACTACCAACCACATCCAGTTTTTGAGTAGGCGCATTACTGCCGATACCGAAGTTTCCATCTGCATTGAATCTTGCAATTTCACTTCCTCCATCAGGATCGTAAAATCTCAAGTAACTATTTCGTGAATAGTGTATGATCCAACGATTGTCCACATCATTATACAAGCCCACATTTCCATTTCCAGAGGACATTAAATTATATCTTCCATTGATTGAAAATCCTTCATAACCTCCTAAACCTGATCCCGTAGTCATTATTGATCCATAATTTCCTGTAGGAACTGTTATACCATCGTCACCTCCAACCAGAAGTGAATTACCATCCATCTGGACACTTTGTGTGGCAGTGTGATTTCCTAAATCATCACCAGGCAAGTCCTCATTTTTAGACCAAGTACTTGGAGTACCAGGTTGTGTAGTAGCAGAGATGTAGGTATAGTAAGGAGGCTTTAGTTCAGTTAAGGCCTCGATTACGACTGTTTCAACATAATTTGCGGTTGAAGTAACAATTCCCTTATGCTCAATAAAAATACTACATTCATAAGTCATATTGTCATATTCAACTATTGGAACGATATCGTCTAAGGCACCAGGAACGGCATGGGCTTCTTCACTCTTCTTAAATAAATTAAACGAAGACTGATATCCATTGATGATGTATGTTTTAGATCCAAAATAACCGGTGATCAACAATTTGAACGAGTGTGTGAAGTTGGTAGCAAAATGAAGTTTTCCAATGCAAATAATGTCTCCCGCTGGATGATTTCCAACAGACCGCTCAAAAGTACTGACCCCCATGTCCGTAGAACCGCTATTACCATTTCTGGAAACATAAAAACTGGAAATCACTCCTCCGGATACATCTAGTCCAGTTTGTGGATTTGAATTCCCAATACCCACATTACCGTTTCCCAGTATGGTCATCCGCTCAGAACCGTTGGTTGAGATTCTTACGGCAGCATTTTCCAATTGATTTATGCGAAGATCATTTCCATCATTAATCAGGTCTACCCCATCCGAGGCCCCATTACCTGTTGTACTATTAGTAATTTTTAATCCTTTACCAGTGGATCCGTTTTCATGAATGTGAAGTAGTTGATTTGGAGTTGATCCATCATCACTTACCCCAACATTCTGAGAAAAAAGCCCAAAAGAAAATATACAAAGAGATAGCGTAAAAATTTGTTTCATAAGCCCTTAATAACCTATGTCTTCTACGCAATATTTATAAAAAAGTTACACCAAAAAGCTTTTATTTATTATATGTAATATCTTAATCATCAATCTGATAGTACTCGATAGTTGTTCAATGGATCAACACGGTAATAACCCAAGCCACAGGATGAGGTTTTGCAATATGGTCGCTGGTCTTTAAGTTGAATTTGATCTTTTCGGATATCAAACCATTTCCAACTGTCCATGTACCGTACTATAAAATGATGATGGCTTGAGTCTGTTCCTTGATAATAAGGGTATTGCTTCATTTTCGTATTTTTTTCATATTCAATGATAAAGTCTGTAAAATCCTCTTGGCTAATGATATGATGATTCATCACGTAACTCATATTGCATGAGCAAAAGATCAAAACCCAATATGTTCTTAAACTCTTCATTTTTTAAGAATTAATTTTTCAGATACTATGTGCTCAGGTCGATATCTTAAATTATCATCATAGAATCGAATTTCAGAAAACCTGAACAATTCTTTTTTCACTTTATTTCTAAATTCAAAGTGGGTCAATTGATATTCCAAGCTATCATTGATAAGCAAACGAATTATGCCGTATTGGCCCCAATTGTAGTGATTGGGTAGGTAAATCATTGTATGGTCAAAGTTTAATTGGAAGGTATCAACAATGGAATTATTTTTTGGAAAGGGAGGGGAGCATTGATTGGGCAGAAGTTGTGTGCTTACAATAAGATCAACACTATGAACATCCTCAAATCCGACCAGTTTAATCATATCATGTTGTGGCCATTGACCTTGACCACAACATGATAGGAACAAGCTTATCGTGGAAATAATCATTCTCACTTAGAAGCTGTATTCTTCAATTCTATGCCTACCAACTCTTCTTTCCATGGAATAATGAAGTTTTCCGTTTTTATGAGGCTTCCATGCGAATTGTAATGTTTCCAAAGTCCAATTTTTGCTCGATTTTCGTTGCGCTGACCGATTCTTGTTATTTGATTGCTGCCTGAAAGCAAGTCATAATGACCATTATTACTATAGTTGAATATTTGACCATAGTTTAAACTCGCATAGCTCATCTCATAGATGTTTGTCATTTGGCCCGAATGACAAATAAGATCCACAGCTTTGTCGTCATCGTAAGTCACGGTCAATGAGTCAAATGATAGATTGGAATCAAAACCTTCGTATTGTGTTAAAATGAAGGATTTGCTTATCGACAGTTCTTCGAAGTCTTTTGAAAATTGATTTGAGCCGTTTGTTATGAGGTATTGTTCAGCAGGGTAATATGACCAAATGCCATATTTTATATATTCTACTAATGGTGGTTGGTTATAAAGCTCATATCCTCCAACAAACTGTCCAAACCCGGAAATTTTTCGTTGGCCATTGTTGCCCTTTAAATTTTGACCTCTTCCTGAAACTTGAACTTGCTTTGATGTAATTGCGGCCATGTTTAGCGCTGTCAATTCAATGTTTTGAAACCACATGAGATTGCCAGGATTGTGAATCTTTTCATGCCCTTTAGCGAGCATGGCGCCATCAATAGTATAAATCTCGGTATATACTTTATTGCTATCCAGGGGTCTTCTTACATAGGTGCGACATTTGTTATAGTCGTGATTTGTTTTCACTATGGCTTTGCCATTTTTAAATAGGATTTTTTCGATGAGTTTACCTTGTCGGTCATATCTTTTGCGATAACCATTCAATTGATCGTGGCGCCAGTTTTCCGTTCTGCACAGGATCTCAGTGCCTTGATAATACTCCATCCATTTTCCGCTGCGTTTTCCATTCTTGAAGAAACCTTTTATCCATGGTACTCCTGGAGCGCTATTTTGCTCCCATGAGCCATGAAGCACGCCATCCTTTCCTTCACCCTTCAACCAGATTTTGTTTTTACCTTTTCCTTCAAAGTATGTGACAATCGGTTCTGGTTTTTGAGGAATTTCATAACGATTAGGGAGGTTTATGGCATTTGGGATGTAATAATCATATACACCTTGAATCAGTTTTATTTCTTCTAAAGAAAGCCCTGAAAGTTGTTGCCAGCTTAATAATTCATTGTGTTTTATGTCTTTAACCCAAGCGTAATTTTCGAATTTCGCAATTTCAGAGGCCATCTTACCGTATCCAGAAACTTTCATGAGATACCCAACGGCACAATGTGTTCCAAGCTCATCTATAAATACTGGAAGTTTGACTTCGCTGTAATAATTCATTGGAAACTGTCCGCGCCATCTGTATTCTCTCAATTGTTCAATCAGAAACTTTCGGGTTTTCTTTTGTTCATTGTTTAGCTCCTCAGTTTTATTGGTTTCCAAAACCTTGATCACATGCTTTAAATGTTCCTGAATCAATTCTTTGTCTGTTTGAAATTTAAAATGGGGGTTTTGTCCAATAATTTCGGCATTTTGCAGCTCCCAAGTAGGATTGAATGCACAGAGTTGATCATAGATAGTTGCACCATACGAAATCCCCGTGATTAGGAGCACTGAAATAGTTGTCTTTAGTTTTTTCATACTGCTAGTTTTTGTTTATTTCAAATGTTAGTTTAGTCAAATGTGATGATGATATTTTGAAATGGAAACGAAGATTTAGGTAACTCGTATTTTGAATTAGTCAATTGATATGTTGTCTGATTTTCATTCAGGCTCTAGACTAAATTTTTGAACAGCATGAAATTGGTAAATAGTCAAAAAGCTATATGCTCAGTAAAATTGCCAACGCACTGTCCGATTCTTCCAGAATGACGCTCATAATATTCTTACTCAATAAGGTCAAGAGTCTTCTATGCGCAAATCCAACTTGTCTGATTTGCTCAATACTAAGCATAGGTGATGGATGCTATTTGTTTAATAGGTGAATATTTTCTCGGTTGTTTCTCCGGCTTTGATAGTTAAAGGAAAGGTTTCTGAATGTCCTTTATGGGCTCCTAGTGTCACAATTTTTACATTATAATTTCCAGGGGAGAGTATGAACTTTCTTGGATTGTTTTTAGGCGAGGTATATGTTCTTGCACCTGCAACTCCTTTGTTTGTGGTTTTTTCCATAAAGTTTACGGTGGCATCAATTAATTCCCCTTGTTTAGTTTTAACACCAATCATTGCAATACCGCTTTCAAAATTTTCATTGATAGAAGTGGTTTCATTTGGTTTTACTTGAACGTTTTGAATTAGCTTCCTAGAGGAACTACCTTTCACCTTAAGAATAAGAATATTAGCGTCATAAGTTCCCGGGTCAACTTCCAAATCTATTGTTTTACCATAAGTTCTGGCAGTTGCAACATCCTTAGAAGATCCTACAGCTGTAATTCTTACTGTAGCATCCCAGCCTTCACCATTGTTCTGTGTTGTAACTCTTATTTTTCCGCTGTCAAATGATATATCTCGATGGACGGGTTCATCTTTAATTTCAATGGTAAGGCTTTTTGAATTTACATCTGAGTTTTCAAGAGGTCTAATCTCAATTTCATACTTTCCGGGAGGTAAATAAATGGAAGAAGTATCTCTGTAGGTTCTGGAACCATCTGTTTTGTTAGTTTTAATGTTTTTAGCTTTAACCCAAGCGTCCACAGGGCTTCCATTTTTTGAGGCAAAAACCGAAAAATTTGCTTTCGGTTTGTCAACTGTTTGAGATGTTGCTTCAGACAATATATCGTTCATGTCAGCTGCATTTCTTGCGTCATAATACTTGCCATCTCCAGCTTTTGCTGCACATTTTAATTGTTCTGTTTCGTTTTCTTTAAGGCCAAACCCAACGATATGTAGTTTAAAATCAATTCCATTTGACTTTGCATCATTCACCACTTTACAAATATTGCCATCGCACGATTCTATGCCATCGGTTATTAAAATAATAGTGGCTTTGACATTAAGTGAATTAATAGCCATGGTTGCACTTTTTGCAAGTGGTGTCTTTCCCAATGGCTTAATGTCTTTAATAGCCTTATTTATATGTTCTCTGGATTTGTTGGATAGATCAACAATATATTCAATGTCATCACAGTCTCCTTTTTGTCTATGTCCATAGGCAATTAATCCTAGGGACTGATCTTCAGGAAGCTTTTCGATAGTTGAGGACAAAACTTCCGCAGCAATTTCTTTTTTAGTTTTATTATTGAGTTTTCCCCACATAGAACCACTTGCATCGTAGATGAATAAAATGGGAGACTTGTCCTGAGCAAAACAATTGATCCCAATCATAATGGAGAGTAGTAAGAGTAATTTTTTCAAAATTTTATGATTTGCAATCTTAATATCTTAGAGTTCAAGTTCTGATTTCAAGTACTTTGATGTATGACCAACACTTTTCTTTACAATTTGCTCAGGAGTACCAATAGCAATGATTTCTCCACCGCCTTGTCCACCTTCAGGACCAACATCAATAATATGATCTGCCACCTTAATGATATCCATATTATGCTCAATGATCAGCACAGTATTTCCTCCATCTGCAAGTCGGTTTAAAACCTTTAAAAGCACACGAATATCTTCAAAGTGCAGCCCTGTTGTAGGCTCATCCAAAATATATAGCGTATTGCCTGTTTCTTTTTTAGACAATTCCGTAGCCAATTTCACTCTTTGTGCCTCACCACCGCTCAAAGTAGTTGAAGATTGGCCGAGACTTATATATCCAAGGCCAACATCATATAAAGCTTTGATTTTTTTATGAATGGAAGGAATGTGCTCGAAAAAAATGACAGCATCTTTTACGGTCATCTCAAGGACATCACTTATGGACTTTCCTTTATACCGAACTTCTAAGGTTTCACGATTGTATCTTTTACCAAAGCATGTTTCGCACTCCACATAAACATTTGGCAGAAAATTCATTTCTATTGTCTTGATTCCACCGCCTTGACAGGTTTCACATCTACCTCCTTTTACATTGAAAGAAAATCGTCCTGGTTTGTATCCCCTAATTTTTGCTTCTGGCATTTCTGCAAAAATGGCTCTAATATCTGTAAATAATCCCGTGTAGGTCGCTGGATTAGAACGAGGTGTACGACCGATAGGAGATTGATCAATTTCAATGACCTTGTCTAGATGTTCCAATCCAAGAATGGATTTATAAGGGTATGCCTTTCTATTGGTTTTGTAAATATTGTTGTGAATTAGAGGATAGAGTGTTCCATTAATCAATGTTGATTTCCCACTTCCAGATACACCAGTGATACAAATGAATTTGCCTAGGGGTATGCTGAGGTTAACGTTTTTAAGATTGTTCCCTGAAGCACCTTTTAGAGTGATTTTCTTTCCGTTCCCTTTCCGTCTTGTTTTTGGAATCTCGATTTTAAGCTCCCCTTTTAAATATTTTCCTGTTGTGGAGTCATCGGAGATCAAATCTTCTGGTTTCCCGGAGGCTACAATTTCTCCACCATGTTTCCCCGCGTAGGGTCCGATATCAATCACATAGTCGGCTTCATTCATGATATCTCTATCATGTTCCACAACAATTAGAGAATTACCAATCTCTTTTAAGTCCTTTAGAGCTTTGATCAATCTGTGATTATCGCGTTGATGTAAACCGATGCTAGGTTCATCGAGAATGTATAAAACACTGGTGAGCTGTGAACCAATTTGAGTTGCAAGTCTAATACGTTGAGCTTCTCCTCCTGAAAGAGTTCCTGAGCCTCTGTTTAAGGTCAGATAATCCAATCCTACTTCTAATAAAAAAAACAAACGGCTTTGAATTTCTTTCAAAATTTCATGTGCGATGATCTTTTTGTTCTTGTCTAATTTTTCTTCCAGAGTAGAACACCACTCATGAAGAAGGCTCAGATCCATTGCGGCTACATCACCTATGTCTTTTTCATCTATTTTGAAATGTAGACTTTCGTTTTTGAGTCTTTTACCATCGCAAGTTGGGCATGCAATCTTATTCATGAATGCTTCCGCCCATCTTTTGATCGCATTGGAACCCGAACCCTCGTTTAGTTGTTTGAGCAGAAAATTAGCGACTCCTTCAAAATTTAGGTTTACCGTCTCCGTGACACCAAGTTTTTCATTTTTGATGGTAAAGGAATCATCAACTCCATAGAGGATGGAATTGATCGCATTTTGTGGTATTTTTTCAATTGGAGTTTTTAAATCAAATTGATATTTTTTTCCAATATTTTCAATTTGAGTAAATACCCAATTGTTCTTCAGGTCTCCTAGGGGAGCTATGGCTCCTTTTTTGATTGAGAGCTTTTTATTCGGGATAATTTTCTTTTCATCAACCTCAGAAACCCATCCGAGACCATTACAAGTTCCACAAGCTCCATAAGGAGAATTAAATGAAAAAGTATTGGGCGCAGGTGGGTTGTACGAAATACCAGATGCAGGATCTACCAAGGATTTGCTAAAGAAATTTCCCCGTAGCTTTTCCAGCTCTGTTTCTTTTGCGACTAGGAGGCTATCGTTACCATATTTTAATGCCAGTTCAACGGCTTTCTTTACTCTTTTTTCGACTTTTTCATTAACTAAAAATTTGTCGATAATAATTTCAATATCATGGATCTTGTAGCGATCTAGTTGAAGCCCGAATGTTAGCTCTTGCACTTTCTTGTCAATTCTCGCTTTAATAAAGCCGAGTTTACGATAACGCTCCAACAACTCTTTATAATGTCCTTTCCTTCCTTCAACGATGGGAGCCAGAATAAGAATTTTTTGGTTTTGAAAATGTTGAAGAATATTTTCAACGATTTGGTCAGTAGTATACTGGACCATCTTTTCACCAGTTTTGAAAGAATAGGCATCAGCAACACGAGCGAACAACAACCTGAGATAGTCGTATACTTCTGTGATTGTACCAACCGTGGATCTTGGACTTTTGTTAACCGTTTTTTGTTCTATAGAAATCACAGGGCTCAATCCTGTAATTTGGTCAACATCCGGCCTTTCGACCCGTCCTAAAAAAGTCCTTGCATATGCCGAAAAACTGTCAATATATCTTCTTTGCCCTTCTGCATAGATAGTATCAAATGCCAATGACGATTTCCCACTTCCACTAAGACCAGTGATAACGACTAATTGATCTCTCGGGATCTTAACATCAATATTTTTGAGGTTATGTTCTCGCGCTCCTATAACTTCCAGAAACTCTTCCACCAATAACTATTTTGGAACTTTGATTTTATATTCAACACCTTTTTCGTTAGAAAGTTTATTATCTCTTAACCAAGGGTTGTGGTATTTTAGGATCTTATAGTTGAAACCTTGATTTTGCGCAAACATTGCCCAATTGGTTACGGTGGAATCTACAGAGATTTCTGTTGTGGGTTCTAAGATGTACAAATCCTCTTTTCTAACATTGAAACCATAATCTTCATAATTGCCAAGGATTTCCTTTATTGCGACAATCCTGAAGACGTACCTGGAAGTCTCTTCCCCAAGCACAAGGTCATAGTAGTTGTCAGTAGCCTGCCTTTCTAATTGTTTCTTTAAACCGGCCATTCCCATATTGTATGAAGCTGCTGCTAGTGTCCAATTATTGTCGAATTTCTTATATGCTTCATTTAAATAATCACAAGCTGCTTGTGTGGCTTTTTCAACATGATATCGCTCATCAACTTCGGAGTTTATGGTTAAACCATATTCTTCTCCTGCCCCTTTCATGAATTGCCAAAATCCTTTTGCTCCGGCAGGTGAAGTGACATTGGTCAAACCGCTTTCAATCAAAGCCAAGTATTTAAAATCGTCTGGTACATTATTCTTCTCCAAGATTTTCTCAATTGTCGGGAACCATTTATTGACTCGTTTGATAAAGAGTAATGTTTGTGATTGCCAGTAAGTATTGACTAGTAACTCTCGATCCAGGCTTTCTTTTACATCCTCTCTTTCTAATGGAACTTTTTCTCCACAAAAATCGGGTTCTGAGGGGTGTGCAAGTGAAAATATTTTGTAATGATCAGTGAAATGCTCTTTGTAAGTGTTTTCTTCTTTTGTTTCATCATAAGATCTTACATACAGTTTTTGCACTATGAGTGCAATGAGTATCACAAATGAGGCGGATTGCAGAAATCTAAGAAGCCTTTTGGGTTTCAATAACATTGTCTTTGGTCTTTATCGGCTTGGTCTCTGCAGTCTTTTCTTTCGAGTTTTGTTTCTCCTCATTTTGCTTCTTAGACTTGATCAATGTAACTGAGTATAAGAACCCAAATGAAAGCAGGCCATATAGGGAGAATGAAACAAAATAGATGAGATTCCATTCGATTAATCCGGAAACCATAACTGTAATTAAGGAAAGACTAATCAAGCTAATACCTATAAAAATATATGCAACTTGCCTATCAGTCAAACCTAGGTATGAAAGATGATGTGTGGTATGATCCTTCCCACCAATGAAGGGTGATTGCTTTCTTAGCATTCGGTTTAAAGTTACCGTGGTAGTATCTATAATTGGTAACAGAAAAGCCAAAACTACAATTGTTAAGGGTTGTGTAACACCGGCCAATTCTCCGCCATAATTCCAGAAATATTTAATCCCAGTCGCAGCTAATAACAGCCCTAAAAATTGACTGCCTGTATCTCCCATAAACATTTTCGATGGATGCCAATTGAAAAATAAGAAGCCCAAGAGAGAGCCTAAAACTCCGATAAGAAATACAGGATAAACATCAAAGATTTCACCGTTGAAAGCAGCAATAACCAGGGCCGCAGCAATTATGAATGAAGAGACTACCGTGGTAATCGCATCCATATTGTCCAACATATTTAAGGAATTCATTATGCCAATTACCCAAACTAATGTGATACAATAGTTGAGACTTTCATTGTCAAATACCTGAATGTAAATACCTGATACAATGAGTAGTACACCACACATGATTTGAATCACAAGTTTCAAAAAAGGGCGTGTATTGTACGCGTCATCTGATAGCCCCATCAAAAAAGCAATGCATGTAGCAGATAATAAGCCTAAGATTTCTTTGTTATGCCAGACAGTGTTAGCATCAAAAAAGATGGAATAAAAAAGTCCTGAAAGCAGAAATATGATGTAAAAATTGATTCCTCCTAATGATGGTTTTGTAGTCGCACTCCATCGAATCATGGTCTCATCCCGATCCCTCATTCCAAGATTCGAAGCAAATTTAAGAAGTAACTTGTTCAGAATAAAGGAAAAGACTCCTGTAAATATCAAAAAAAATATGAGCTTGGCCAGATTCAAATGTTCACTTTTTGTAATTAGCAGGAATTAGGCTCAAAAGTAATAATTTCCGCTTTAAAAAACGGGAACATAGTCCTTAAAATAACTTGCTTGCTGGTCCTTTGAAGAAACAATAGGATGTTTGATATCCCACTCAATGTCTAACGTATTATCGTTCCATATTATTGCCCTCTCATGTGAAGAAGAGTATGGACTTGTACACTTATATAGGACAACAGTGTTGTCTTCCAAAGCTTCAAACCCATGCCCAAAGCCGCTTGGAATCCAAAACATAGCGTTATTTTCTGTGTCTAATCTCACCTTGGCATAGTCCCCATAAGTTTTCGAATTTTCTCTAAGATCCACAGCAATGTCATTTATAGATCCATTGACAACCCTAACAAGTTTTCCTTGGGCGTATGGATCGACTTGGAAATGGATGCCACGGATGACTCCCTTTTTCGAAACCGATTGATTGTCTTGCACAAAAGTCGGATTGTTTTGAAGCATTCTTTCGTTATGAGATTCAAAAAAAATACCCCTATCATCCGCAAAAATTCTTGGATTGATAAGTTCAAGTCCTTCAATATCGTGCCACTCCCTAATCATTTCTTAGATTTAAGACCTAAAATTCCTTTCCGCTTTGCTTTTTTGTCCTTGGGGTTTGAATCAGAATAATATCCATACCCATATCCATATCCGTAACCATATCCATATCCATACCCATATCCGTAGCCATACCCATACCTATAGCCGTACATGCCCCTCTGAAGGTTTACCCCGTTTAGCACAACCGAAAGATTTCTAATGTCATTTTCTAATACGAGTCGATCAGCATTATGGATGAAATTCTTTTGAGAGACTTCAGATCTAAAAATATATATTGGATAATCGGCCTTTTGTATACATGTCAAACCATCGGTGACGAGTCCTATTGGAGGGTTATCCAAAATGACGATATCATAGGTTTTCTTTAGAATGTCAAGTAGCTCATCCAGTCGACCATTTATGATCAGTTCTGATGGATTAGGAGGAATAGGACCAGCTGTAATAAAGTCCAAATTCTCTTGTTCACTCTTGTGAATACAACTTTCAATTTCACCACGACCAATGAGTAGTGTACTCATACCATTTGCATTTTCAACATCGAATCCCAAATGAATTTTTGGTTTTCTCATGTCAAGATCGAGGATAATCACTTTTTTGCCTGAAAGAGCCAGGATACCACCTAAATTTATTGCAACAAACGTCTTTCCTTCTCCAGATATTGTAGATGTAATGGCCACAGTTTTTGGGCCCTCCTTGGCGGAAATGAATTGTAAATTGGTACGGAGTGCTCTAAAGGATTCGGCCATCATTGATTTAGGCTTTTTAGAAACAATCAATTGAGAAACAGGAATATCTTCATTGTATTTTGGAACCATCCCAAGTACACTTAATTGACTCTTTGATAGCGATTTGATCTCATGAATGTCACCAATCTTGTTGTGTAATAAATACTTGAAAACGATAAATAGGATATTTATGAGTAGGGCTAAACCGATGGCTCCTCCAAATATCAATGTTCGATTTGGAGATATAGGTGTACGTTCTACTTTGGCATGTTTAAGGATGACATTTTGTGGAACAAAGCCCGCTTTTGAAATTGAATATTCGATGCGTTTTTCCACAAGTAGGGAATGAAATTTTTCATTGATTTTGTGCATTCGAGAGATTTGTGCAAACTCTATCTCCTTTGATGGCATTCCACTAAAATTTTCTTGATATTCCAGCATAAGTTCCTTTATCTTGCCAATCTTGTTAAGCTGTAAATCAAGACTAGACTGGATACCTTTCAGGATAATTTTCTTTTGAATGCTAATGTTGTAATCTAGGTTTTTGATTCGATCACTTGATGCAGTATGTTCATAGAGAATTTGTTCTTTTTCAATAAGCATATCGTTCAAAACAAGAATTTGGTCTTGTATACCGGATGAGCTGGATGATTTTGTGCTTAGTAGAGCTGTAAGCGTAAAAATGTCTTTCAAGGAATCATTTTCGAGTCTTTTCTTTATTTCGGAAAGAGCAGAAGTCTCAAATTCTAGCTGCACAAGCTGATCCTCAAGTTCTTCAATTTTAGCGAAATAGTAATCCGAGTTATTCCCCTTTGAAATCAGAATGTTTTTCTCATTGAAATCCAAGATTTTGCTCTCTGAGTCTTGTAATCTAGAATAAACAAGACTCATTTGATCATCTATGAATTGAATGATTTTCCCTGAACTCTCCGATCGTCTTTGAACATCATAAAGAATAAATTTATCGGCCAATGTTTGAGCAATATCTCTTGCTTTTAAAGAGTTGTTGTGAGTGCACAAAACCTGTATGGTTTTGGCACCAGGGTTGAGGATATGCACTTTGATCCTTTTGTGAAGAACCTCTCTAATTTGATCAGCATGATAGAGAACGAAATACTTACGATCCTTAAGATTTGAAAAATTAGCGTATGACTTACCATTAGGAACTGTTATGATAAATGATGCTTTAGGTAGGTAAATCACTTGGTTAAGACTTCCAACGTTGGAAATTGTGCTATCGTTTTCTTTGTAGGAAAGCGTTATCTGCTGCTGTTCTTTATCGAAGTCTATGAAGATTTTTTGATTTAGGATTGATGAATCTAGTATAACAGCCTGGACCTTGTAAAGCTCACTTCTATAACTTTCAAAATCTAGGATGTTCCCTTGATTAAAATACCCAACTTCCAGTGGTAAGTCTTTGGTTGCACCTTTGAAATACTCAATAGATCTTAGGAATTCTATGTCCGCAGATAGTTTATTGTCGTCTTGACCTGAAATTCCTAGAACGGTCTTGGCATTGTTTTCATTTCTGATTTGCAATGTAGCCTTTGACTCATAAACAAAGGGTGTATACCTTAGGTATAAGAAGGCGGCTAGAAAAATTGCAAGAGAAATTATAGATAAAAGCAAAAGGTTTTTTCTGACAATATTGATGATCAGACCAATGTTGATATCTGGCAATCCGAAACCGGAATCAGTTTGAAAGTTCTTGTTTTCTGACTCTTTTTCCATTTATCTTATCCTACTGCTGGTTTAGGGATCTGATAACCAATACCATTGCAATACTGCTTGTAATCAATGAAATCAAAGGAGCAAGTTCAGCAAGAACTTCTCTTGTGGGGCTAAATACGGGTTCCACATATATAATGTCATTGGCCTGCAGCACCATATTTGCCTTATCAATTCCATCAATTGTAGCTAAGTCCAACAGGAATATCTTTTGGGTGTCTCCTGTGCCTCGAATTAATTTTACCCTTCTTGCTTTACCACGTTCTGAAATGCCACCAGAAAGAGCCAATGCTTCCAGAAGCGTTGTGTTGCGATTGAGTAATTGAATGACTCGAGCATCACCTTCTGATCCTGGGAAAACAATTACCCTTTGATTAACCACTCGAATTTGAACGAAGGGTTTCTTATAGAATTTTGCATATTTATCTTCTAAAAACCGCTCTGCTTCAATAATAGTCATTCCTTCCAGTTGGACTCTTGAAATAACAGGCAATTTAACCATACCGTCCTGTTCTACCCTGTATTGAATGGATGCTCGGTTTTGAGTGATAAAATTATTGTTGGCTGCGTTACTTTCTGTGACGTCTATCAATACAAATCCATCATTCGCAAACAACCTAAATTCAAGGAGATCATTTGCATGAATTTTGTACTCATAATCGATGGTATCTGGAAATTCAGAAAAATCAAAGTCCTTTGGAGTGCGAAGCATAACGCCTGGCTGAAACACCCGACATCCAGAGGCCAAAATTATTATTCCAAAAGAAGTGCAAAGTAAAAGTCTTTGCATAGTTTTCGACAACCGCACTCTATCAAATTTTCTCAAAAATAAAGAAATTGTTATCTCAATTTAAAATTAGGCTACAATTTAAGGCTTTTTAAGACAAACCTTTTAAGTATAGTTTTTCGATATTATTGGCCAAATTTAGGTGGCTGAACCTTTCCACATTTGACCAACCTTCAGATTCATAGGACTTTCGGAGATCTGAATTATTGACTAGTTCCGATAAAGCAGTCCCAAAAGATTCTATTGTGCCATCACAGATAATTCCGGTTTTACGATCTTTGACGATATCCGCAACTCCACCCACGTTTGTGCTGATGATGGCCCGACCAGCTGCCTGTGCTTCAATAAGACTCACCGGTGTTCCTTCATTTAGTGATGTTAAACAAACTAGATCTAATCCTGCATATGCCCAATCAACATTTCGGATCCAAGAAGTAAATACAACTTCAGAGTCATTAGAACACTCTTTTAAAGTGGTTTTTAATCCAAGGGATTTTGAGTATTCCATCAGTTCTTCTCTTAACTCCCCATCTCCAATTATAAAGGCTACAATTTTCTTATCAGTACTCAAATTCTTAATGGCATCTAAAAACAACTTGTGATTTTTTATAGGAACCAACCTTCCAACAATTCCTATAGCGAGTGTATCTGGATCTAGATTGTAGGTTGATCGAAAGTCGTTTCTTTTTGATATAGAATCGTTTCTAAATCTTGAAAGATCAAAACCTAATGGTACAACCTCTATTTTTTCAGATGAACAAATGCGATGAATTTCTGAGAGCTCTTTTTTTTGTTTATTGCTTATCGCAATTATTCTTGTTGATTTTTTCGCTAAATAGCGCTCTAGATTCTTATAGAATTCGGTTTTCAACTTACCGAAGTAGGAATGAAAGACATGTCCATGAAAGGTATGATAAATGAGTGGGACATTGTTGTTATAAGCTGCAAGCCGTCCAAGCGTTCCTGATTTGGATGCATGGGTGTGCACGATATGTGGTTTATACTCTCGTATGAGCTTGGATATTTTTTTATAAGCCTGAAAATCAAGTTTGGCGTTTATGGCCCGCTTCATCTCAGGAATTATTATAGGTTCAATACCATATTGATCCAGAATGAATGTTGAACTGTCTTCAGATTCATCTTTTTCACCCCCTACGAGCTTGGTTTCAAACTTTTCACTTAAAAATTGAGTGAGGTAAGTGACATTAAAAGTAGGTCCTC